>CAZCQC010000441.1:0-19562 GCA_964500155.1 uncultured Rikenellaceae bacterium
TCAGAACATCCTGAATTGTGTTGTTAAGCATGTGTCCCATGTGGAGGACACCTGTCACATCCGGATGAGAGAGAACCCTATACGATAGTAATTCCTCCTCCGAATGTGACAGGTGTCCTCCACATGGGACACATGCTTAACAACACAATTCAGGATGTTCTGATCCGGAGGGCCAGGATGCTCGGCAAGAATGCCTGCTGGGTGCCCGGAACCGATCATGCATCAATTGCAACCGAAGCTAAAGTTGTAGCCAAGTTGAAATCGGAAGGAATCGATAAACGTGACCTTACCAGGGAGAAATTCCTTGATTATTCATGGGAATGGACTCATAAACATGGGGGAATAATCCTTGAGCAGCTTAAAAAGCTTGGAGCGTCGTGCGACTGGGACAGGACACTTTTCACAATGGATGAAAAGAGGTATGATTCAGTTATTAAAGTATTTGTTGACCTGTATAATAAAGGACTGATCTACAGGGGTGTAAGGATGGTAAACTGGGATCCGCAGGCAATGACTGCAGTATCCGACGAGGAGGTTAATTACACCGAAGAAAAGTCTAAGTTGTATTATGTCCGCTACAAAATCGTTGATGAGGATGATTATATAATGGTTGCCACCACCCGTCCGGAAACCATTCTCGGAGACACAGCCGTCTGTGCCAATCCTGCCGATGATAGGTATCAGCATCTGAAAGGGAAGAAGGTTATTGTCCCGATGGTAAACAGGGAGATTCCATTTATCTTTGACGATTATGTGGATATGGAATTTGGAACAGGCTGCCTGAAAATAACACCTGCACACGACATCAACGATTATGGGATCGGACTAAGGCATAAACTTCCCTCTTTGGATGTATTCAATGATAACGGGACAATAAGCGCAAATGCAGGAATGTTTGAAGGCATCGACAGATTTGTTGCCAGGGACCTTGCTGAGAAGGAACTGCGGAGTACAGGAAATCTCGTCAAAGTTGTTCAATATAACAATAAGATAGGGCGTTCCGAACGGACAAATGCAGTTATTGAACCAAGGCTTTCAGTGCAATGGTTCCTTAAAATGAAGGATATATCCAAACCTGCCCTCAATGCAGTGATGAACGGAGAGGTTCACCTGCATCCGGCCAAATTTAAGAACCTCTACCGTCACTGGATGGATAATGTCCACGACTGGTGCATCAGCCGCCAGCTCTGGTGGGGTCACAGGATACCCGCCTGGTATTATGGAGACAATGAGTTTGTTGTCGCAGAGGATATTAAAAAAGCAATTGTTGTCGCAAGAGAAAAAAGCGGGAACAAGTCTATGAAGGAGAATGATCTGAGACAGGAAGAAGACGTCCTTGATACATGGTTCTCTTCATGGCTCTGGCCAATAACCTCATTCGATGGAATAAATAATCCTGATAATCCTGATCTGAATTACTATTATCCGACCAACGTACTCATTACTGCCCCGGAAATCCTCTTTTTCTGGGTTGCACGTATGATAATCGCCGGATTTGAATACAGGGGTAAAAAGCCTTTCAGCGATGTATATCTCACCGGCCTGGTGAGGGATCAGCAGAGAAGAAAAATGTCAAAGTCGTTGGGTAATTCGCCTGAACCACTGGATCTGATAGTAAAATACGGTGCCGATGGGGTAAGGGTAGGAATGATGCTTTGTTCTCCGGCAGGCAACGACCTTTTATATGACGATTCACTTCCTGAACAGGGTAGAAATTTTGCAAACAAAATATGGAATGCCTTCAGGCTTGTGAAAAGCTGGAAGGTTGATGATGACATTCCACAACCTGAATCATCGGCTGTCGCAGTTAAATGGATGAACGAAATTCTGAAAAAATCTCTCGGAGAAATTGATTCAAATTTCAAGAGATTCAGGATATCAGAAGCCCTTATGAACGGTTACAAGCTTTTCTGGGATGAATTTTCCGGATGGTATCTTGAGATAATAAAGCCCGAATTTGAGAAACCTGTTGACAGGCTGACCTATAACGAAACGATATCAGTTTTCGACAACCTTCTCAGGATAATTCATCCATTCATGCCATTCATAACTGAGGAGATATGGCAGCTTATCCTGGAGCGGAAAGATGGAGAAAGCCTGATGATTTCACCAATGCCAAAGATCAGGAAATATGATAAAGAACTTGTTGAAAGGTTTGAGGCCGTAAAAGAAACTGTAACTGCCATCCGCGCGGTCAGAATTGAAAAGCAGATTCTGAACAGGGATGCTATAGCACTGTCGATCAAAGCTGACAGGAACAGTTTTGATTCCGGGTTACTCCCTGTAATAAGTAAAATGTGTAACCTTTCCGGGGTTGAATTTATTTCTGAAAAGCCTGATAATTCTGCTTCATTCATGGTTAAGACAACAGAATTCCATATACAATTGGATGGCATGATCGATGTTGAAAATGAAAAAGTTAAAATCCTGGCCGATCTGGATTACTTCAGGGGATTTCTCGGGTCCGTAATGAAAAAACTTAACAATGAAAGGTTTGTCCGGAATGCACCTCCGGCAGTAATTGAGATTGAAAAGAAGAAGAAGGCTGATACTGAATCAAAGATCAAATCTTTAGAAGAGGCCCTGAAAGGCTTATCAGGAAAAGGATAGAATGGTCCGGGATCCGGAAAAAGATGTCATGCAAGTCCTGCAAGTCATGCTAGTCGTGCAAGTCGTATAAGACCTGCAAGACCTGCAGGACCTGCAAGACTGCAAGACAATATATCAGGGGATCAGTTTCCTGATAAAGTAGTTTTGCCCGGATTCACTGATCTCCCAACCGTCGTTAAGGATCATCTGCCAGCCTTCGCCATTAATGCGGTTCTTGTCTGTTTTTAATCCTTTGGCAGTGATCCGCAGGAATTTATAATTATTGGATACCAGGCAGTCCCCTTTATCGACAGTAAGTTTTCCCCAGTTATCCGACACACGAAGGGTATTATATATAGTTCCCAGAGTATCAAGGAAATGGACGTTTTCTGGTTCGAAATCAAAATAGGGGCTTTCAAGTTCAAGCAAAACAACCGGCTTTTCAGTAAATACCCTTACCTGATTATTCAGCCATTCGCTGATATCCTGAAGTCTTTGTCCCTCCTCTTTGTTTATGTCTTCGATATTGTAATGCAAAGCAATACTTCCTGCGACATCACGGCAATTAACCGGCAGTTCAATGTTATAGAGTTTCCTCACCAAATTGCCCAGATCTACAGTGTCAGCATGAATCGTCTTAAAATCAAATCCTTTGGCGTGGAGCAGTGTTGCATAAAGTGCTCCGTGAATTGACCCGTAAGATCTGGCATATGACTGAAAGGAATAGATTCTGTCGAGGTTTTCGAAAAGTCGTGTTTTGTAATCTGCAGGAGAGGTTGATGCCAGGAGAGTAAATGTAAATGTCGCCAGCCCCTCATATGTTTCGAACCGGGTTCCCTGGTCGGCATATTTTGGATATGATTCCCGGTTTGATCCTCTGAATATAAGTGCATCCCTGATGGCAAGGGTTTGTTCTTCTCCTTCCGAGTTGATAGCTTTTTTCAGGGCTTTCCATTCGAGCTTAATCCAGAGCCGTGCCTCTTTTTCATCCATAATGATGATATTGAAGTTTTCGGGATACATACCTGCTGTCTGCTGAAAGGAGTGAAAAAGTGCATGGATACCTCTGGTCATAGTCCTGTATGGATCCTCCTCATTTGGAAGCGGAGTCATCCCGAAAAGAGTACCTCCAAAACTGAAGGCAGTGGTCGTGATTATATTTTCCCTTGGATAGAGGCCGGTATAAATACCATCCTTAAGTTTAAGAAGGCCCTCATTATCTGATTGATTGGCCATCATTTTCCTGCTGCCCCTGTCGATAAACATTAGAGGTCCGTAAAGATTTTTCCCCCAGAGATTTCCCCCGTCCCGCTTGCAGGCTTCCTCAATATCTTTAAAACATATTGCAGCTTTTTCGGGGGTAAAATATGTTTCCTGTATGTTTCCCTTACAGCCAGCCAGAATAACAAGAACAAAAATAAAAATCCACTTTTTCATTTCCGGGAGATTATCTGTTCAAAAATAACTAAATTTTTTTCATCTGGCCGGTGATGGACTTTCAGATTCTTTAATGCGGGCTTCTTTTATGCTTAAATTGAGCTCAAAGCCGATCAGCAGGGCTATCGAGTTAAGGTAGAGCCATACAAGTATTACCATAAGAGTGCCTATCCATCCATAAAGCTTGTTATATTGTCCGAAGCTGTTCACATAAGCTGAAAATCCTAAGGAAGTGATTATAAACAATACTGTAGCCAGAGTAGATCCGGGTGTTATAAACCTGAAATCATGACGTTTGGCCGGTGCAAGGTAATATAGAAAAGAGATTGCAACAAAAAGAAGCAAAATCACTACTATCCACTTCAGGAAGACAAGTATTGAGATAACGAGGCTTTTTTCAAGGATTTCAAGCTCCACAAGCCTGTTAACTGACGATTTGCCAAAAATAATAAGCATCCCGGCTGCTGCTATCATGAGGATCCCAATGAGAAGAAGCATGACAGATACCTTCCGCTGGTTGACCCATGACCGCGGTTTGAATGAATGTGAAGTTACCACAAATGCATGGAGAACTGCATGTATGCCATTTGTCGAGAATATTATTGTGGCAAAAAACATGACAAGCAAAAGACCGCCACTTTTGTTTGTGACTATATCTATAACTGTATTTTCCATAAGATGATAAGCATTGGCCGGGAAAATGCTCTCGAACAGTTTTATCAGCTCAAGCTGGAAATTTGGTATCGGGATGAAAGGAATAAGGGTAAAAAGGAAAATAGTAGCCGGCAAAAGGGCCATCAGAAGGTTAAATGCTATGGATGAGGCCCTTGTAACAAGGACTCCTTTCCTGAAACCCCTGATGACAAATTCGAAAACTTCTCTTATCGGGATACCGTCAAATCCTGGAAGGACAAGATTCTTTATCCTGTCTGTTACCCTTAACTTACTGTCGGCTCCCCTTATATGCATAAACTAAAAAGCTTTCAGGCTCATATCAAGGCTTTTGACATGATGAGTTAGAGCCCCGGCCGAAATATAATCAACACCGCATTCAGCATAGGCTCTTATGGTCTCAAGGGTAATTCCGCCGGAAGACTCGGTTTCGTAACGGTTACCAATGAGATTGACGGCTTCCTTTGTGTCGCTTAAATTGAAATTGTCGAGCATGATACGGTTAACTCCGCCTATATCAAGTATTTTCCTAACTTCATCCAGATTCCTGGCCTCAATCTCTACTTTAAGGTTTAATTTTGAATGGGATAGATAATCTTTTGTTTTCATTATGGCGTTCTCTATCCCGCCAGCATAATCTATGTGATTGTCTTTCAGCATTATCATATCATACAAACCCATCCTGTGGTTCAACCCTCCGCCTGTTCTCACTGCTTCCTTTTCAAGAAATCTCATTCCTGGAGTGGTTTTACGGGTATCAAGGACTTTTGTCTTAAGCCCTTTTATTTTTTCAGCATACTGGTTTGTACTTGTGGCTATCCCGCTCATCCTTTGCATGATATTAAGGACCAGCCTTTCGGATTTCAGAATGGAGTGTATTCTGCCCGAAATATGAAATACTATATCCCCCGGCGAAATTTTACTGCCGTCGCTGATGAACGGCTCAAATTTCAGATGCTTGTCAACAATACCGAAAACCTCACCGGCTATACGGCAACCCGAAAGAACTCCTTTTTCCTTTACAAGCAGTCGAGCTCTTCCGGATGCTTCATAAGGAATCGATGCAAGTGATGAATGATCGCCATCCCCGATATCTTCCTTCAGACATCCTGAAATGAAATCGCTCAGGATATTATTGTGCATTGTCGGGTTCAATACGTATGATGTGAATAAGTAACTCCTGGTCAACCTTTTTAAGAAGGATATAGACTCTGAAATTTCCCTTTTCGGTTTCAAGGTTGCCTATCGCGTACTGAGCATCATTTCTGGCGCCCTGATGTCGGATTACAAAATCTTTTGTATGGTATTCATTAAAAAAATCCTTAAGAATTGTCTCGGCGACAACCTTCTTATAGAAATCTTCCTTTTCAAGAAGAAGAAGTTCCACTGTGGAATTCATGTACTTTGACAGTTCTGCGGCATTCCCCGATTTAATGGCAATTGAAATGCCAGCAGGGATTTTTGTCTGATCCTGATTTATCGCTGTCAGAGTAACAAATGCGAAAAAGACAACCGCTGTTGATATTATGAACCTCATTTGATTCAGTTTATTTATATTCTAATGTCAGGTTAAGTACTTTACAAATTTAAACTAATTTATCTTAAAGAAATCCCATTTCAGGTATTCATCATAATTATAATTGCCGGAGCAAGTTATTAATTATTATTTTTGTACATAGTGCCGGACGATTTTTAATGTACAAAAGTCGGGCCAATAATTATGAAAATTGCCTTACTACAGACCGGAAAAACTTCAGAAAGATATTTAACAGAGGGGATTGCGATATTTGAAGAACGCATAAGAAAATATTCAGCATTTGAGATTATTACAGTTCCTGATATAAAGCGGACCCGCAATCTGCATGAACAGGAACAAAAGACCCGGGAAGGCGAACAGATACTCAGATATCTCAGGCACGATGATTTTATTGTGATTCTCGATGCCAAGGGAAAAGAGTTCTCAACTTTAGAATTCTCAGCATGGCTCGGGAAGTGCTTTATGTTACAGAAAAAAAGAATTCTGTTTGTTATAGGCGGAGCCTGGGGTTTTTCTGAAGATGTTCTGAAAAAAGCTGACATAAGCCTCTCCCTGTCGAGACTGACATTCTCTCACCAGATGGTACGATTATTGTTTGTTGAACAGCTTTACAGGGCTTTCACAATAATGAAAGGGGAACCTTATCATCACGAATAGACAGTTATTACCTCGCTATGAAAGATGGAAAATTAAAGATCACCCCGGTATTAATTACAGTAATCCTGGTTTTTCTGGCAATGGCTGCCGAACAGGTCTATCTTGGTGATTTTGAATTCAGGTTCAGAACAAAAAGATTTAACAGGATCCTGAATGAAAAAGTGAAGGTAATGGACAACTGCCTTAACGGAATGAAGCCAATCCTCGCAAGCGGCGAGCCACATGGCTCAGCCACGGAAAATAATCTCTTTTCGGTCGCAAAGCAAAACGGCATTACCATTCTTGAATATATAGGCACCAGACTGGTTTCATGGTCAGATACCGATTTCGATGTACCACTCACACTGTCAGATTCAATATACCAGAAGCCAATTATATATCTTCAGAACGGCTGGTTCCTTACTGGTTCAGTGCAGGCAGGTACAGAGAGGATTGTTGGTCTTCTGAGGATAAGGAGCGATTACAGCCTGCAGAACGATGTCATAAAAAGCGGTTTTGTGAAACATTTCCGGATACCCGACAACACAGGATTAAGCAGGAACATGAATGCCTCTGAATATCACATTTTATCTGGTGCCGGCACATTCCTTTTCTCCCTTTTATACCCTGAAGAGAAAGGAATGACATCTTTCATTCAGATCCCTCTGTTTCTTTGGGGACTTGCTTTTCTCTCCATTCTCTATCTGACTCTATGCCTGATCAGATGCCTGGCTGAACGAAACAGGGAAATATCAGGATTGATTATTGCTTTTTTTATTTTCTCCGCGATCTATGCACTGGTCCTGATAACAAAGAAACCTGCAGTCCTGTTTCAGACTGAATTGTTCTCACATTACAGGTATACATTAAACACTTTTATACCATCACTTGGGCATCTTTTGATATTGAGCATTTTGTTATCTGTTCTTGCCAGTTTTTTCTACAGTACCCTGAAAACGAGAAAACAGTTTAAGGAGCCTGACAGGACAAAATGGTTCACTCTTTCATTGTTTTTTATTCCCGGGGCTCTGCTTTTCTCGTTGTATCATATCATCTTCAGTCACCTTGTTTTCAATTCAAATATAAATTTTGAAACCTATAAGGTGTTGGATCTTGATATTTTCAGTCTTACGGGCTTTATTATCCTTCTGATGCTTTTCAGTGTTCCTTTTCTATATATACTTCTGGTTTTTCAGGTAAAAAAGCAGCCTCGTGCAATAACAGTTATTTTATCAGCTGTTACCGCAATGATTGTCTTCCCGGTATTCTTTTTAAAGGATCCCTTTGCCCTTATTTCTGCAGCACTATTCTGTTTTACCGTTACAGTGCTTGTATGGCTTTTAAAAACCAGAAATGCCGGTTTATTCAATAAAACAGTCATATTTTCAGTTGTCCTCGGATTATATTCTCTTTTCCTTATAACATATTTCTCAGGCAAAAAGACGGAAGAAAATATTAAAATACAACTGGTTACATATTCCACGGAAAATGATCCCATGGCTGAACATCTTCTTCTCGATATGTGGCCGCAGATCTCGGGCGATTCTACATTGAGAAGTATGATGGGTGTATCTGTTTTTGAGAAGGATGATGTTGACAGTATCTCTGATTATTTGCATAAAAAGTACTTCAATGGATACTGGAGTAATTTTAATCTTAGCATAGTTCCCTGCAGTCACAATGATTCACTAAGTGTTGGAGTACAAAACAGAATATTTGAGGATTGCTACAGTTTTTTCGGAAGAAAAATTTTGACCAGCGGGCATCAACTTACAGGTACCGGCTTCTATTTTATCGATAGCAAGCAGGGCAGGTCAAGTTACCTGGGCAGAATATATTATGAGTATAATAACGGCAGGAACAATGGTCTTTTTATGGACCTGTACAGCGATATCAAGGTTTTTCAACCCGGATATTCCGAGCTTCTTCTTGACAGGAAATATCATAGTTTTGCAAAACTGAAGGATTATTCGTTTGCAAAATACATTAATGGCGAACTTGTGCTGAGGACAGGTGATGTTCCGTACAACAGTACCGACGGGGAATATATAAAGAACGTCAAAGATTACAGATTCTTCAAATCTGACTCATACGACCACTCGCTCTATATTAATGGAAATGTGACTGTCGTGATAAGCAGTCCTTCTTTAACCTTTCAGGACATAATAATTTCATTTGCATACCTTTTTGCATTTATTTTCATTTTCTCCAACCTTGTTCTTTTTCTGGCCAGAAAACCATTTTTTAAGGCACCTTCGGGTTTAAACTTCCGACAGAAGATGCAACTATTCTTTATCAGCATACTGTTGATTTCTTTCACTCTTATAGGGTTTGTAACATCTTCGCTTACAATTAAACAATATCGGGCAAAGCATTATGAAAACCTCAGGGAAAAAATGAATTCAATCTATATGGAGCTTGAAAATAAAATATCTTCTGAGAAAAATCTTACCTCTGAATGGAGAAACACCAGCTATTCGAGTCTTGAAGAGGTGCTGGTAAGACTTTCAAATATTTTCAATACGGATATAAACCTGTATGATACTTACGGATTTCTGATATCATCATCGAGGCCTGAAATTTATTACCGTAATCTTATAAGCAAGAGAATGGATAATATGGCCTTTATAAACCTCTTCAGTCTTAAAAGGAGCGAATATTTACAGAAGGAGAAGATTGCAAATCTTGAATATGTTTCTGCATATGTTCCATATTATAATACCGATTATGATCTGATTGCCTATCTGAATCTCCCTTATTTCAGGATGCAGAGCGTTCTGGCCAGGGAGATCTCGAACACTATAGTTGCAGTAATAAATTTTACTCTTCTTCTGATAGTAATTGCCATGAGTCTTGCCGTGCTTATAAGCGGACGTCTAACTGCTCCTCTGGCTTTGCTGAGCAGCAGGCTTGCCTCTGTCGAGCTTGGCAAGAAAAGCGAACATCTTTCCTACAAGGGCAGTGATGAAGTCGGTGAACTTGTTAAGCAGTATAACCGGATGGTTGATGAACTGGATCAGAGTGCGCAGAAACTCGCAAATTCCGAAAGGGAATATGCCTGGCGGGAAATGGCCAAGCAGATCGCCCATGAGATCAAGAATCCACTTACTCCCATGAAGCTTAATATCCAGCAGCTTTTTAAATCATGGACCGATGGAATTCCTGGATTTGAAAAGAAACTGGAAAGATTTACAAAAAATCAGATCGAATATATTGATAACCTTTCGTCGATAGCTTCTGCATTCTCTTCATTCGCTAAAATACCTGAGGCAAATCCTGTCGAAGTTGACCTTCTGGAACAGATAAAAACTACACTTGAACTGTTCAAGAACAGCGATAATATAACATTTCGGGTGGGATCCCCCTATACAGAAAAAATATTGATCCGAGCCGACAAAGAGCAGGTTAACGGTATATTTTCTAATCTTATTAAAAACGCCATCCAGTCAATTACTCCCGGGATGGAGGGACTTATAAAGGTCATGCTGGAAAAGAAAGGTGAAAAGGTTATTGTCTCCGTTTCTGATAACGGATCAGGGATCCCTGAATCGTTGAAACAAAAAATGTTCACTCCTAATTTTACTACGAAATCTTCGGGAACCGGACTGGGATTATCTATAGTTAAAAGGTATGTGGAAAATACCGGCGGGGAAATATGGTTTGAATCTGAATCTGATAAAGGAACAATATTTTTTATCGAGTTTCCTCTGCTGAAACCTGAGGAAAAATCAATGGGTCAATAGCCACTAAAGATAAATTTGAGATCTTTTCTCAATTATTTAGCAATTTTAGCGTTTACTAGTGGTAATTCCGTTTTTTGATGACATACAGAATCTCTTACCATATTAATAAACTGCTAATTATGATGCTGCTGATCTTTAGTTTTAGCAGCATCGATCTTAAGAGTCAGGAGACAATAAGTGGGGTTATAAACAAATATGCAAAGGTTAATTCCATCAGTCCTGGTCTTGTAACAGTACCTCTTTCGCAGGTAACTCAATTTTCAGCAAATGATTATGTCCTGATTATCCAGATGCAGGGAGTAGGAATTCAGACAATTCAGGGATCATACGGTGTAAATGTTCAGTCTCTGATCGGGACACCGGGTGCTTATGAATTCCTTCAGATACTTTCGGTCAATAACGGTACCGGGGAAATAGCTTTTACGAGGAATATATATATCAATACTTATAATGTGGCGGGTAATGTCCAGCTGGTACAGGTCCCGTTTTATGATTCGCCTGCAGTTTCGGCCAATCTGGTAAGTCAACCCTGGAACAGCACAACAGGTACAGGAGGGGTTCTTGCGATGCTGGTCGGGAAGAAGCTTACCCTTAATGCAGATATTGATGTTACGGGACAGGGGTTTACCGGGGCATCGGGTGTTACCGGCATTGGTGAATGTGTTTATACGAATGTTCCGGCAAACAGCCTTGATTCATATAATTTTTCCTGGAATAATGCTGGCTTAAAAGGTGAGGGGGTGGCGATCCATGATTTCAGCGGGACTCTGCTATACCCAACTCATGCAAAAGGACAGGGACGAAACTTCTCGGGCGGTGGTGGTGGCAATGGATGGTTTGCAGGTGGCGGTGGTGGGTCGAACCGAGGCAAAGGTGGTGATGGAGGACTTGAGAAATTTGTCTTTGGATTATGCGGAAACGATCCTCATGAGGGTGGATATGGAGGAATGAATATTCTGGGTTCAATCATTCAGGATGGAATATTCCCCGGCGGTGGCGGGGGTGCTTCGACTCAGTTGACCGGATCGACCGCATCAGCCGGCGGGAACGGTGGAGGAATTGTGATCATAGTTGCCGATTCAATAGACGGAAATAATCACTTTATAAGATCCAACGGATTTACGGCAGCCAATGCACTTTCAGATGCAGGAGCAGGCGGAGGTGGTGCGGGCGGTTCAGTAGTTCTCTCATTCCAGGGATTCATCAGTCAGCTCCAGATAGCAACAACTGGTGGAAATGGCGGAACCAATACTGGAGGTTTTGGCGAAGGTGGAGGTGGGGGTGGAGGCCTTATCTGGCTAAGCACTTCATCCATGCCTGTCTCAGTAAGCAGTGCTTCTGTTGCCTATGGAACTCCATCACCTACAATAGCTTCGGAAGGTACAGGTGAAATAAAGTTCAACTTTTTCCCAAAGCTTAATGGATTCCTGTTTAATTCTATTCGTTCAAAAGTAACCGGTAACCAGATCGACTCTGTATGCTCAAATGTGCTTTATGGTCAGATTATAGGGACACAACCTGTTGGAGGTACTCCTCCCTTTACTTTTGAGTGGCAGAGCAGTACTAGTTCGGCAACAACAGGATTCAGCCCAGCGCCCGGAATAAATAACCAGCAGAATTATACACCTTCAGCATTATTGACACAGACCACATGGTTCCGAAGAGTTATCAGAGACAATTCAACCCCAAGCATTATAACCGATATAAGCTTGCCGGTAAGGATAATAGTCCATCCCTTTATAAAGAATAATGTTATTGGTAACCCGGATACGGTGTGTTACGGACAGAATGCTTCAGCACTGCACTCCATTCTGACTCTTCAGGACGGTAACGGCATATATACATACGGGTGGGAATCGAGTACTGACAATACCCTGTTTACAAATGCTTCTGCATCCACCGAAAGTTATCTTCCTCCGGCGGGACTCATCCAGACATCATGGTACAGGCGAACAGTGAATTCAGGATCGTGTGTCAATGTAAGCGCTGCTGTCAGAATAAATGTTCTTGATACTGTAAGAAATAATTCAATATTAACACTTCCTCAGGAAATTTGCCAGGGAATGAACTTTGTTAACCTTGCGGGCTCAGCAACACCAACACTTAGTGGAGGCGATAACACATACAGGTATGTCTGGGAAAGCAGTGCAAACGGAATAACCTGGGTCAACGCAACAGGGACAAACAATAGTGTTGATTATGATCCTGTTGAGTCTGCTTCATATTTTCCCGGCCAGGAATATTTCAGAAGGGTTGTTTATTCCGGGAGCAATGACGTTTGTAAAAACACAAGTCATCCGGTTCTGCTGAATGCATATCCGGTCATTACAAACAACCTTATAATCCCGGCAGATCAGACTATATGTTCAGGGTCTGCTCCCGGGCAGATAACAGGTACAACCCCTCTAAACGGAAAAGGGGCCGGCTCATATACCTATACATGGCAGGACAGCACTAAGAGCCAATCGTGGACGGATATATCAGGACATATAAGTATTACTGACCAGAATTTTATACCACCGGTTCTTTCCGATACAACCAGGTATCGGAGAATTGTCTATTCATCAGCCTGTTCAAATATTGGCAAATCCGTTGTAATCAGAGTCCATAAACCAATAAGCAATAATACTATATCACTTCTTGCAGGCGGACTTGCCGATACAACACTCTGCAGCGGGGCAATACCCCACAGAATTACAGGTACTGTTGCAACCGGGGGTACAAATATACCGGGCAGTTATACATACCAGTGGTCATCATCTGCCGATAATTCATCGTGGACAGATATATCGGCTTCAACCGGAATTCAATACCAGCCACCTCTTCTGACCGGAACAACCTGGTTCAGGAGAAGAGCCGTTTCGGGTCAATGTTCCTCCGAAAGCGGAGCAGTAAAAATTACAGTGCTGCCGGTTATTACAAATAATATAATTTCGGGTAATCAGACGGTCTGCAAATCAGATACTCCCCAGCCGCTTGTACAGGCTTCGGGTCCTGTCCTTACTGGTGGAAGCGGAATATATTCATATTTCTGGGAGGAGAGCCCGGATGGAATAGTATGGAATGCTGCAACAGGAACAAACAATCAGTCAAACGGTACATACCAGCCACCGGTGATGGCCCAAACAATGAAATACCGGAGAAATGTTAAATCGGGTGCAGGGGATTGCTGTACAAGCGCCTCCAATGTTCTTGAACTGATATTTGACTCATTGCCTGTGGGTTCAGCAATTTATGCAGGTGCCGATACCGCGATCTTTTCGTTTGATTTTATAGTTCAGCTCTCTGCAGATCCTCCTTTTACAGGAGGAACGGGAAAATGGACAATAGTAGACGGGACAGGCAGTTTTGAAAATGATACGGATAACAATACTAAAGTAACAGGATTATCAAAAGGCTTAAACACTTATCTGTGGACGGTTACAAGAGGAGCCTGCAAGATGGAGGATGAAGTGGATGTATCAGTTTTTGATATGACTATTCCTGAAGGTTTTTCCCCAAACAACGATCCGGATGGTTTTAATAACACTTTCAGGATAAACGGCCTTGACCTGCCAAACCAGGCCGCTGAGCTTACAATAATAAACGGAGCAGGAACCGAGGTGTACCGCACATCTAATTTTAACGGGAACGAATGGAACGACTGGGATGGCAGGAATCTGAAAGGGATTGATCTTCCTGAGGGTACATATTATTATCTGCTGAAGTTAACATCGAAAGGAAATGGTCAGACCTTCAGGAAAAGCGGCTTCATAGTATTGAAAAGATATTAAGAGATGATTAGTTTCGCAAAACATATAAATCATTCTGAAGTAAAGGAATCAGGCCAATTCAGGATATTATGCATTCTGGTCTTTTTTGTTTTTAATCTGGCTTCCGGCCAGGTGCCCGATTCTTCAAGAATAAACCTTGGATTTCCGGTTTACAGCCAATACCTTCAGAATGGTCTTTTGATCAATCCTGCGTATACAGGCACACGCGAGGTATTAAGCGGCTTTCTGTCGTACCGGATGCAATGGATGGGAACGGGCGGATCTCCTCTGCTTCAGTCAGTTTCTTTTCATTCACCAATGAAGAATGATAAAGTTGCCCTGGGAATGATGGCTCAGTTCATGAAATACGGGGCTACAAAATCGACAAGTATTTATGGCAGTTATGCTTATCATATAAAACTAAAAAAAGGTAAAATCTCCTTTGGGCTCAAGGCAGGAGTCGATCTCTCAAATACCGATTATACAGGATTGCTTTTAAATGATCCGGGTGATCCGGTTTTCTCATCAAATGAGAAATCACTTGTGCTCCCGAATTTCGGTTCAGGAATTTATTATTTCTCTGACAGGCTTTTTGCAGGAGTTGCGATCCCCTCATTCCTTAATTACAGACGGACTAGCGATGGATCGGCAGTTCCATATCACAGCTTCAGCCAGTATGAATTCCTGTTCTCTGCCGGAGCCCTTATTTCAATTGCTCCGGTTCTGAAATTCAAGCCATCGGTGCTTATTGATTATTCACTTCAAAACACAAGAAAACTTACCCAGCTTGATATAAATGGTAACTTTATAATTGCTGACCTTATCTGGGTAGGAGGCTCATGGAGGGTATCGGAACAGGTAGCTGTCGGTATCCTGCAGGTACAGCTCAATCACCAGCTGATGTTCGGATTTTCATATGATTATCCTTTCGGGAGGATGAATTCATATTCAAATGGATCGACTGAATTTGTGTTAAGGTATGAATTCCGGTACAGAGTGAGTGCTGCTAATCCCCGATATTTCTGATAAGTATGAAAAGAGGATGGTTCATAGTAATGATTTTATTTGCTGTTCTGTCGGGGAATAGCATTAAAGGACAGGAAATATCGCCCTATGCAGTTTCAAGATTATCTATCAATCTTACCGGATTCAGTGAAATATCACCGGTAATTGTGAAGGATGGCATCATGTTTTGTTCCGACAGGAGACTGAGTGGGGTTACTGACCGCACATCTTTTGACAACCGGAGACTTTACGGTATTTATATTGCCGAAAAGAAGGATACTGCAGACTGGCGCAAACCCAACCCTATAAAAAGCGAAAGATCTTCCCAGTTCAACATCGGGCCGCTCTGTATCAGCCCTGGCGGGAAGACAGTTTATTTCACAAGTGAAATTGAAACCGGTGTCCCTTCGAGAAGCAGGAAGTTCAGGAACCATAGCGGTATCTTCACAGCTGAGCTAAACGGTTTGCAGCTACTTTCAATCCAACCTTTTAAATATAACAGCCTTCAATACAACATGGGTCAGCCTTCAATAAGTGCCGACGGAAGATTCTTATACTTTGCCTCGGATATGCCCGGGGGACAGGGAGGGTCCGACATATGGGTCAGTGAATCAGTAAACGGTGATTGGAGTACACCCGTAAATCTCGGATCAAAAGTGAACTCGTCGGGAACAGATAATTATCCATGTATACACCCATCAGGGAAACTCTATTTCACTTCAAATCGTCCGGGAAGTTTGGGAGGACTTGATATATACTGTTCCGATAATGTAGACGGTGCATGGGATTCCCCGGTCAGGCTTCCTGAACCTTTAAATTCGCGTTCGGATGATTTTGCTTTTGTTGCACTACCCGATCTCCAGAAAGGCTATTTCGCATCAAACAGGCGAAGGAATGATGATATTTATGAATTTACAACAACAATAATCCGGAAGGCTTCATGCGACACACTTGAGGTCAATAATTATTGTTATGAATTCGTTGAGGAGAATGCAGTGAAATATGATACAATGCCTTTTAAATTTGAATGGAGGTTCGGGGACGGCGAGATGGCTACAGGAAGAATAGTGGAGCATTGTTACGACGGACCGGGAAAATATCTGGTCCAGCTTGATGTCACAAACCTTGTCACAAAGGAAGTCAAGCTGAATGAAAAATCGCAGATGCTTTTAGTTGAAGATATTGAACAGCCTTATATCTCCTGTGTCAATAATGCTGATGCAGGTGTGGCGATTAAATTCAGTGCCGACAGTACCAACCTTCCGGGCTGGGATATTTCGCAATACTACTGGAATTTTGGTGATGAGACAATCTCAATGGGAAAGAATATTGAAAAGTCATTCAATCGTCCCGGAATGTACAATATCCAATTGATAGTGTCAACAAAACCAGGGCAGGGCGGAATGAAAAGAGAAGCATGTATTTCGAAGAGTATTATTATAAAACGGAAACCCTGAAAAATACTAAATACTATTATACTAATTCATGAGAGTAAATACTGCAATACTGAAGATTTTAATGTTACTGGTGTTTTCCCTGACACTGTCCGGAGGTGGTGAGATCTTTGGACAGGCAGTTCCGGGAAAAGATGAAAATATCCCGTTTCTTGTCACTTTTAGCAAGAATGGTGAGACTTCATGGGGAGACGATGATTTCAGTTCGATATTCTTCTTCACTATTCCAAAGGATTTTAACAAACAGTTTTATATCAGGGTGTTTGATCCGGATTGCGGGGGTGAGAATGATGAAATTCAGGGTTTGTTTGATTCCAAAACAATGTTCTCGGTTTACGGAGGTAAGGGCGTCGACCCCGATAAGAACATTGCATCAAGGGGTCTCAAGAACTCCGATAATTACAAGCAGGGAAATCTTCTGGCATCAAAGGTATTCGGAAATGAAGTCACTTATGATAACAAATATTATTCATTCGGACCTTTCAATCCTACCGAAGGGGATTATAATGAAAAATGGAAAAGTTATATTTTCAAAATCGTATGTGAAGGCATATCGGGCGATGACGGGAATCTATACAGATATTTTCTGAGCCGTGATGTCAGAAATGAACTCGCGATTGAAGGGGCAAATGCATTTACCTATGAATATACATTCAGGATGTGGAACGAAAATAAAAGTGTTTCACACATATATCCATATGTCGATACCGGGATAGTCTCGATAAAGGAGCGAAACTTTGACTGGGATGATGATGGAGTGATCCTGGTCGTTTCAACCTATAAGCAGGGAGTACCGGTTGGAGTGTCGAATGAGGATGATGAAAAAATACAGGTAATACCCGTTGAGGATGCGGAGATTGGAAAATCGCTTGATTTCCAGTTTCATAAGAAACAGGAATATGTCGTAAAGAACAACAATGTTGTAGTTTCACTCGAAAACCAGCGGGGCGATGCCCTTCAGTTCTTCAGTTCACCCATCGGTGGTGTGCCGGTTTACCAGCCAATGATAGGCATTAAGAAAACAAAAAGATAGGAACCCTAAATGATGCATTTCTTCAGTAAATTCAGGATCAGCACCCTGGTGTGCTTCTTTATACTTACTCAGGTAACGTTTGGCCAGTCCTACAGATTCAGGAATTACGGCGCCGTAAACAACCTGCCGAGCGAGGTTATATATACTCTTATTCAGGATAACAGAGGTTATCTCTGGGTAGGAACCACCGAAGGGCTCTCAAGGTTTGACGGATTTAGTTTCTACAATGTGCAGTTTCCTGATTCCTCGACCGGACGTTATCCCACGGTTTCAATTAAAGACAAGAAGGGAAATCTCTGGTTCGGATGCAATGACGGAACGCTTTTTCATACTTCGGGAAGGATATTGGAAGAAACCTCCCTTCCGGAGGCATCAGGAACAGGAATAAGTTCAATACTTGAGGGTCAGGATGGGAAACTATATGTGATTGCCCAGAGAAAACCCATTTTCAGGATCGATCCCTTAAAGCCTGCTGAAGCCGAAATGATCTCTTTCAACCCTGACCCCACAATATTTTCTGCGGCTTTTGCAGAAACCGGCGAAATACTTTTCGGAACCCAGGAAAACATGATGATCTTTAAAGTTGAAGGAGACTCACTCGTAACAAAAGAAATCGTAGAGGGTTTTGACTATTCCAGAATAATGTCGATACACCGGATGAAATCAGGATCAGGATTTATGATAGGTACTGATGGTAACGGAGTTTTTTATTATAAGTCTGCCGGAGATGGAGGGATCTTATCCCGTTTCAAAGGTTTCCCGGGGCTGGAGACAATTACTGTTAAGTCAATCACAGAGGATTCACAAAATAATATATGGATATCGACAGGAGGGAACGGTGCTGTAAAAATGCAGTTAATGAACAACTCCGATTCAATTGTTACCGTTCAGTACCTGGATAAAACTTCAGGGCTTGCAGGCGATATAGTGCTGACTACCTTTGAAGATGCTGAGCAGAATATCTGGATGGGGTTCAATGGCGATGGACTTTCAATTTTAACATCGGACGCGTTTGAGTTTCATATCCCCGGTGAGAACAATCAACCAAAAAACATAATTTTTTCAGGAAAGCTGGGAGGGGACTATCTCCTGGGAACTCCTTCAGGATTCTATTTGTACAACCTGGCAGGGAGTAAAGCATTATCATTCACCTCCATGCCGGACCAGTCGGGCCGTAATGAAATCAACTCCTATTATATTGACATGAATGATAACGTATGGATCGGGACAAAAGGCTCAGGTCTTTTTATGAAACCTGAGAAAGGGGGAATAACCCGGTTCTACAAATCAGGTGACACCGGAGCAGACAATATTACAAGCATTAGAATATCGGGAGATAACATATGGCTTTCAACAATTAACGGTGTCCGCATAGTTTCGCTTCAGACAAAAGCATTGAAAAAGAGTTATGGTAACAACGACGGCCTTCCTCATAATTATATAAACCAGATCCTGCTTATGGAAGATGGAAGTGGTTATATTGCCACAGAAAGTGACAGACTTTGCAGGATCGATATAGACTCGGGTATCTTTAAAGGTGATGCAACCATGTACGGGACCCTTATGAATAATGTTCTTGCTCTGGCAAAAGACAGCAAAGGAGTTTTATGGGCAGCAACAGAAGGCAACGGTGTTTTTGAGTGTTATAGCGATTCTGTGAGGTCGCTAACTACTGCAAATGGATTGCTGTCGAACTATACATAC
>CAZCQC010000442.1:0-19110 GCA_964500155.1 uncultured Rikenellaceae bacterium
CCTCCATGGGAAGGTGGAATTTCCTGGGAGAAGGATAAGAATAATCTTCCCTTTGTTGCCTCCTCGTGCCAGGGCGACGGTGCCAGCCTCTGGTGGCCATGCAAGGATCACATGTACGATGAACCCGACAGTATGCTGATAAGTGTAAATGTCCCATCAAACCTGATGGATGTATCTAACGGAAGGTTGAGAAACACGGTAAAACTTAAGAACAATACAACTACTTATAACTGGTTTGTTGCAAACCCGATCAATAATTACGGAGTAAACATAAATATTGGCGATTATGCTCATTTTTCTGAGGTTTTTAACGGAGAGAAAGGGAAGCTCGATTGTGACTATTTTGTCCTTAAAGAAAACCTTGAAAAGGCAAAGATCCAGTTCAGGCAGGCACCGATGATGCTTTCAGCATTTGAATACTGGTTTGGGCCTTATCCATTTTACGAAGATGGATATAAACTGGTAGAAGCTCCCTATCTTGGAATGGAACATCAGAGCTCAATTACTTACGGCAATGGATACAGGAACGGGTATATGGGAAATGACCTCAGCGGAACAGGATGGGGCGATAAATTCGATTTTATTATTGTACATGAGTCAGGACATGAATGGTTCGCGAACAGCATTACTTATGAAGATATGGCTGATATGTGGATACATGAAAGCTTTATTAATTACTCTGAAAACCTGTATGTTGAATACTATTTTGGAAAAGATGCCGGCAGTGAATATGTACTGGGGAGCAGGAGGAATATCAGAAACGACCGTCCTGTAACAGGAATTTATAATGTCAATTTCAGTGGTTCAGGCGATATGTACTATAAAGGCGGGAGTATGCTTCATACTATCCGGCAGATAGTCGATGATGATGTAAAATGGAGAAGCATCCTGCGCGGACTGAGTAAAGATTTTTATCATCAAGTGGTTAAGGGATCTCAGATCGAAGTATATATGACCAGCAAAGCTGGAATAAACCTGAAGCCGGTTTTTGACCAGTACCTCAGAGATATCAGAATCCCCATCTTTGAATATTATATAATCGGCAAAAAGCTCACTTACCGCTGGAATAACTGTGTTCAGGGATTCAATATGCCTCTAAGGATATACATATCGGGAATCAGAAAAGATATTGTACCAGTTTCTCGATTCACAACGATCGAACTTGAAACCGAAAATGCAACTATTTCGGTCGATCCCAATTACTACGTTGGGTCCCTCAATATGACAGGAAAATAATAAGCAGGCTAAAGGCTGCAGGCGCCGGGCGTCAGGCATCTCTGCGAAACTCAGCGGGATTTAATCTGCGAAACCCAGCGAGAAAAAAGATCTCTCGCAGATTTACGCAGAGTACATCGCAGATTTACGCTGAGTTATTATTTCTCAATCAATAACGGTTTCCCGAATCCGATCTTTTCAAGTGGCTTCATCTGGGTTGCCGCATCACCCACAACGACATAGTACATCCTCCCGGGAATAATATATTTTCCAGTGATTAACTTGTGTTCTTCCACAGTCATGTTCTTTACCACATCTTCCTCCTTTTTAACATAATCTTCAGGAAACCCATATTTGGCCATAGTTGAAAGCATGCTTACCAGGGCTTCATTGGTTTCAAAACGCAAAGCATTTGACCGTATCAGGCAGTTCTTAATAAACTGAAGATCAGATTCTGATACCCCATTCCTGTACTTTTCCATCTCTTCCTTAAAAATCCTGACAGATTCAAAGGTGGCATCAGATCTTACACTTGTTGCCGCCATAAAGGGAGCAATTGTTTTTCTGTCGTAGAAATAGCTGGAAGCTCCGTAGGTATACCCTTTCTCTTCCCTGAGTATCTGGTTAAAGATACTTGTGAAAGCTCCTCCAAGCCTGTAATTTATGAAATCTGCTTTAACATAATCGGGATTGCTCCTTGAAACAGATGGATATCCGATGAAGATTACTGATTGTTTTGAGCCTGGCAGATCGACAAAATAGATAGCCGATTTTTCAGGCAGGGCAGGCACCACATAATTATTGAACGTTACCTCTTTGGTTTTCCATTCATTTTCAAAAGGTTTGAAAGCATCAATGACCTGCTCTTTTGAAACATTTCCTGCAACAAGTATTTTAGTTACTGATGGTGAGAAATTTTTATCATAAAAATTTTTCAGTTCATTAATAGTTATTTTGTCAATCGATTCTCTGGTTCCCCTTATGCTATATCCAAGAATATTTTCTTTCCCGTACAGCAATCTGAAGAATACCTTGTTAGCGACGCTTCTTGGCTGAGCCTCTGACTGAATAATAGAATTTCTTGTACGCGTCTGAGCCACAATAAATTCTGTCGAATCCCATCTTGGTTCAAACATTATCTCTTTCATCAACATA
Source organism: uncultured Rikenellaceae bacterium (assembly GCA_964500155.1). Lineage (GTDB taxonomy): Bacteria > Bacteroidota > Bacteroidia > Bacteroidales > VadinHA17 > LD21. The sequence continues at coordinate 2,371 of CAZCQC010000442.1, forward strand.
ACGGTTTTGTCAAAATTCCTCGACAGCATACTGGCATCCATCACAATCTCTTCATTACCGGTATATACACTAATATCTGAACCCAGCATTTGGATCTCCTCTTCAAGTGCTTCAGGTGTTTTGTTTTTTGTACCCTGTGGAAGCACAGCTGCCATTAATGAAGCCACCCCTGGCAGACTTATATTATCGAGAGTGGGACCACCGTCAACCACAATATTAATATTGACCAGTGGCAGCTCTTTATTTTCTATACCGTATATCTGTAATCCATTTGAGAATTCAGTTTTCCATACTTTTGGAACATTTACTTCCGGTTCCAATCCGGCAGCAGGTTCAGTTGTACGGTCAATTGTTGAGACTGTTTTGGCAATCTGTTCATTTCCTTCTTCAGCAATATCAACCTGGGAAGCTTCACTTATATTCTCTTCCTTTATGCCTGCAGGGACAGAATTATCTGCCATCAGATCCTTCCGGCCCTTCGGGACGAAGCTGGTTACAATTTGAGGTTTATCTTTAATAAATCTGTTATAGACCATTTTGATATCATCAGAGGAGACAGCTTTTATGTTCTCGATGTCCCTTGTTATATATCCCGGATCATTCAGATACGTATTATAGAATGCAAGCCTGAGAGATTTGTTTAAAACACCGTTAAGGCCGTCATAATAGTTTTTTTCACTCGTAGCTTTAATTCTCTCAACGTCCTTTTCTGAGAAGCCTTCTTTCTCAAATCTGGCAAATGCTTCGGATACAGCACTTTCTATTTCTTTGAGTGACTTACCTTCATTTGCTCTGGCACGGATAGTGAATTCTCCTGTAAGTTCTTCAGAATTGGAGTATGCAGTTACATTTGAGGTAATCTGTTTTTCTTTAATAAGAACTTTATAAAAAGGTGCTTTTTTACCGTCTGCCAGGATCTTTGCAAGGAAATCAAGGGCATATGAATCTTTGCTGTACTGCTCAGGGATTGGCCATACCATTGTTATTTCAGGTGCATTAGCAAAATTATCTTCATGGTAAAGTTTTTTTGTCTGTCCGAGTGAAACTGGCATTGGACTTCGCGGTGCAACTTCTCCGTGTGATTTTATTTCTCCGAAGTATTTATTTAACAATAGTTTCACCGAATCCGGATTAAAATCACCTGCCAGTACCATTGTCGCGTTATTCGGGCCATAAAATTTATCATAATAGTTTTTTACATCATCTATGTTTGCATTTCTCAGATCCTCCATTTCCCCGATTACTTCCCAGTTATAAGGATGATCTGACGGATAAAGGTTTTTGTCGATCACATATTCAGTAAATCCATACGGAGAATTGTCTTCACCCTGTCTTTTTTCATTCTGAACGACATTCTGCTGAATTGCAAGAAGGCGCGGAGTTACAGAATTAATAAAAAATCCCATTCTGTCCGATTCAAGCCATAATATCTTTTCAAGGGCGTTTTTAGGAAACACCTCAAAATAGGTAGTCACATCACGGGATGTAAAGCCATTATTACTGCCTCCGGCTCCTTCAATAACTTTATCGAATGTTCCGGTGGGAACATTCTCCGAACCTCCGAAAAGAAGATGTTCAAACAGATGGGCAAATCCGGTTTTTCCGGGTGTTTCTCTGCTGGAGCCGACATGGTACATAATGGCATACGACATCATGGGGTCGGAATGATCGGTATGAAGTATTACCTGCAGACCGTTCGGCATTACATATTTTTCATAATTGATACTGAGCTTGTCGTCAGGCGTTTTATTGCATGATGACATGCACATCAGGATCATACCTGCTGCCAGCAGGAAGCTTGAAATACGGATTTTGTTCATTTTAAATTATTTGAGATTTAAATACTTATAGTTGTCCTATTCGAATAACGAAATTATAAAAATATATGGACAATAAAAAAATTACACAGATGTCTACCCCCCTGCCCCCCTGAAGGGGGGTAAAGCACTAATTATAACCTTAATACCGTTGGGACAAGAGATTTAGCCCCCCTTTAGGGGGGTTGGGGGGTTATAAAAGGTGATAAGTAATTTTTATGTATATTTCCATTGCCATAATCAACCCGTAAAAATGAAAAAGTTATTTACCCTTATTACTTTATGCTTTTTTGCAGTTTTTACCTCCTTTGCCCAAAAGAAACCCTTTCTTTCAGATATTTATTCCTACCTCGAAAACACTTCTGTTTTTGAGATGAACCAGGAGGAGGGACATGTGCCATTAATTCCTTATTCTACTGTTGATCAGGCTCTCAATAATAACTCTGCCAGGAATCCTGATTATTTATCCCTCAACGGCATCTGGAAATTCCATTATTCTGATACCCCCGAAGGAGTAATCCAGGACTTTTTCAGAGAGTCGTTCAGCGACAAAAACTGGGATACGATCAGGGTACCTTCCAACTGGGAAATGAAAGGGTACGGAGATCCTCTTTTCAGGAATGTATCTACTCCTTTTCGTCCGGATCCGCCTAGAACTCCCAGGGAATATAATCCGACAGGCTCATACCGCCGGACATTTACGGTTCCTGCATCATGGAAAAGCAGGGAGATCTTCCTGAGGATGGAAAAAACGGCTTCCGCCTCATTTGTCTGGATCAATGGAAAAGAGGTTGGATATAATGAAGGCGGACAGGAGCCTGCCGAATATAATATTTCAGGATACCTAAGATCCGGAAAAAACACAATAGCTGTTGTTGTTTATAAATACTCAGATGGCTATTACCTTGAAGATCAAGATTATTGGAGGCTTTCAGGTATTTTCGACGATGTCTGGCTTTTTGCTGTACCAAAGGTCCATATTTCTGACTGGGTCGCAACTACCGATCTTGATGAAACCTATACTGACTCAAGGTTAAGCCTCTCGTTCAATGTGAGGAATTATTCAGATCAGACAGAGAAGGACCTTTCAATCAGGACTCTATTGTTTGATCCTGATAAAAAGATTGTTAAAACATTAACAACCGGAAGGTTCCAGGTCTTACCTGATACGTTTGGTGCTGTGACATTTAATGAAATAATTTTAAATCCTGCCAAATGGTCGGCCGAGCATCCAAACCTTTATACATTGATCTTTGAACTTGTTAACTCAAAAGGCATTACAGTAGAAGTGATAACCGGAAGGATAGGGTTCAAGAAGACAGAGATCAGGAATCAGGTATTTTATCTCAACGGCAAGCCGGTCAAATTAAACGGAATAAACAGTCATATGCAGCATCCGGTTACCGGGCACACAATGGATGAGGCAACGATAAGGAAAGATCTTACAATCTTTAAGCTGTTCAACATTAACTGTGTAAGAACCTCACATTACCCGCCAGTTATAAAATATCTGGACCTAGCTGATGAGTATGGAATTTATGTGATTGATGAAACCGGTGATGAAGCACATGCAACGGAGTATCTTTCAAGAAATAAGGACTGGGAGGGCATGTACCGTGAAAGAGCCAGGAAAATGGTACTCAGAGACCGGAATCATCCAAGCATTCTTTTCTGGAGTGCGGGTAACGAGAGCGGTGAAGGTGAAAATATCTGTGCTGTGATCGATGAGGGAAAGAAATATGACAAAACAAGATACTGGATGTATGGCGGCAATGCATTCAGCCATAGATGTGAAGAGATAATCGGCCCAAGATACCCCCAGATAAGGGACCTTCTTACAGAAGTGTTCAATATTCCGGTTTCTGAAGATCCAAGACCTTCATTTCTCGACGAATATCTTGCAGTTACGGGAAATGGGGGAGGAGGTCTGGATGATTACTGGGAACTCTTCTATAGCCATCCCCGGAGTATGGGAGGTGCTATCTGGGATTTTGTAAGTACTGGCATTTCTGAAAAAGTAAGGATACTCAAAGACAGGTCCGAAAATAATGTTCAGGTGAATATAATGGGAAGGGCAAAACTGGTTCCGGGCAAGAATGGACTGGGTATAGATCTTAATGGCCACGATCAGTGGGTTGAAGTTTACAGGGATGATGCTCTGGAGCTGACAGGTGAAAAGCTTACAATAACTTTGTGGGTATTTCCGCGTTCGCTCAGTAGTTCGGCAGGGACCCTGATAACTAAAGGGAACTGGCAGTTTGGGATCAGGCAGGTTAAAAATGACTCTCTTGAATTTTATCTTACGACCCGGGTGAAGCAGACAGTAAGGATCGCTCTTCCTGAAAACTGGGAAAACAACTGGCATTATGTAGTGGCCAATTATGATGGTTCAGCCATTTATCTGACTATCGATGACAAAGAAAGTGAGCATAAGTTTATTTCGGGCAATATCAGAAACACTCCCTTCCCTGTTAATATCGGTAGGAATGCTGAAGTTCACGGACAGGAGACTTCAGTATATATCTGCGACGCCATTATCGATCAGGTGGGTATCTTTTCCAAACAGATATCCTCCGATTTTCTTAAAAACCCTACAGAAGGAATTAAGCAGCAGGCAGATCTTTGGCTTGATTTTGAAGAGGAAACTAAAGGCGGGGAATTTTACAGTTATGGTATAGGTGCCAGAACTTATGGTTCAATATGGCCCGACAGGCGTCCTCAGCCTGAGATGTGGCAGATAAAGAAATCGGCCCAACCTGTAAGCGTGAAGCTTGTCTCAGCCGAATCGGGTTTGGTTGAAATAACAAACAGGTATCTTTTTACTGATCTCAGGGATATTGATGCCAGATGGGCACTGCAAAGGGATGGAGAAGTATTGCAAAAAGGTAATCTCGATCTGAATCTTAGCCCCGGTAAAAAGGCTGTATTGAATGTACCGTTTGTAAAGCCGGAAATAAAGGATGGATCGGTGTATTTTTTACTAGTCAGTTTTCACCAGAAGGAAAGAACATTATGGGCAGACCCTGGATTTGAGATTGCCTGGGATCAGATGGAACTGCCATGGTTTAAGCCTTTAAGTGTCACTCATTCTGGTATTGGTCAGCCGGTTGGGGTTGAGGAATCAGGTGAAAACCTTCTTATTAAAGGAAAGAATTTCACTTACAGGTTTGATAAAAAGAGAGGCTTTCTGGAATCAATGAAAGTAAATGGCAGGGAATTGATAATACAGGGAGCTGAACTCAACATCTGGCGCGCACCGCTGGCAAATGAGACAGATGAGTGGACATTCCGCTCGTCAAATATCAAGAATCGTACCGACGGTTATGGACGAATGGCTGCAACCGAGTGGTATTCAGCAGGTATCGACAAAATGAGCTTCCTCAATGATAATTTCTCCTGGGAGAAACCGGGTGATACAATTGTTGTAGTAAACTCAAAAAACATTTATTCCACCGGCAACAAAAGAGGGTCTTTTATTAATCTCTCAAAGTACATTATTGATGGCAATGGTATTTTAACACTTGAAAATTCAATAGTCCCAAATGGCCAGATGCCTTCGTGGCTTCCGCGGATTGGCCAGCAATGGATTCTCGACAGCACTTTACGCAACGTTAACTGGTTCGGTCGGGGACCACAGGAAAACTATCCCGACAGAAAGAGTGGTTACAGGGTAGGGGAGTATCAAACAACTGTGGAAGAAATGTATGAGCCATACCTAATCCCGCAGGATTATGGATTAAGAACAGACACCCGCCGGGTCAGGATCACCGGGAAAGACGGATCAGGGCTGGAATTCAGGGGAAGCAAGCTTTTTAATTTCAGTGCCCAGCCTTATTCAACTGATAATCTGACAAAAGCATTATATACTTACCAGCTTCATCCGTTTGACGGAATTACTTTTAATCTCGACTATGCAACAAGCGGTGTTGGGTGTACGGCAGCAGGGGTCTTCCCCGAGTATCAGGTAATGCCTCAGAGGTATGATTTTGTAACAACTATAATTCCTGTAGTTCAGTAGCTGCATATAGATTTCCTGCCGATAACTCCACCGCCTTCTGCAGATTATCCTGTGCGGCTGTTGTATTACCGAGGCCTTTATAACCAAGACCCTTCAGCAGATAAGCATTCGACAGTCTTGCGTTTTCAGCTTCTTTTTCACCGAATTTGGCAAAGTAATCCACCTCATTTGAAGCACTTTGTTTTACCATCTTTTCCCCTTCCTCAATAATTTCATTGAAGGCATCACTTGCCTCTTTCTTCTTTCCAAGCCTTGAATAGCTTAAACCCTGGTAATACCTTATGTAGCTTGAGCTTCGTGATTCCTGGGAGGTGGACATAGTAAAGTAATTTTTTGCCTTTGATTTGTTCCCCAGAGCCTCATACGCTGCTCCTATGAAATAATCGACCTGAAGATTCCTGTTTCCTGACCTGCTTCCCCCTGCCTCTTCTTCAGGAACCTGGGCAAGAAGGAACTCATCAAGGGCTTTGGTGTAGTTTTTTTCAGTCATGAATTTTTTCCCTAGCATTAGATGGGCATCGATCAGGATATCCCTGACTCTTGAACTTCCTTCCCTGTAGCTGAATTTTCTCCCGGTCAGATATTCAACCGATTTTTCGGGTTTTCCTGCAAGTGTTAGAACAGTTATCTGGCGGGCAAATGCATCATCACGCTTTGACACAACTTCATTATTGCCTTCGAAGAGTTTTAACCTCTTCTCCACAGGTGCATTGCTCATTTCATATAACGCATCGAGCTCCTCGTAATAAACAGGTTCATTTTTATTCAAAGCAATTGCTTTCTCATATGATGAAATGGCTTTCAGCCCATCGCCCTGATGATGATAATATCCCCAGCCAAGATTGCGGTAAGCAATGGCCATCGAAGAATCAAGCCTGACGGCATTTTCCCAGGCTTCAATTGCCTTCAGTGGCTGTTTGTCGTATAATAGATTCCCAAGGTAATACCATGGTATTGCATCGTTAGGATTATATACCGAAACCAGCTTAAGAACATTGACCGTTTCAAGCCTGAAAGGAAATACATAGTCGACCGGTAACTCTGAACCTTCTGTAAACAGCATTGCTGCATCCTTCTTATTTCCTTTCTTATCATGAATATATCCCAGGTAATAACAGATCAGCGGATTTTTACCCTTGAAACGTTTAAATACATCCTCGGCATCATCAGTTAATCCGTCGTTAAGGTAAGCTATTCCGAGCTCCAGATAATTCTGATCGAAATCCCTCATCTTCAACATCAGGCCGGCCAGGGCTTTTTCTTCTTTTTGACTTTCGCCCGATTGCCTCAGGGTAAGGTAAAGCTCATTTCCTGCCCTGAAGTCAAGCGGATCATTTTGAGGGAGATCAGAAAGTGACGCAACAGCTGCTTTATAATTGCCAAGATGCCTTAAGATCGAAGATTTGAGTCCTATTGCACTATTATTCAGGGAATTTGTTGTTAAAGATTCGTTGATCTGTTGTAGCGCCTTTTCGAAATCACCCCTTAAAACTGATATCCTGGCAAGCTCAAGGTAAGCTGCTGAATGATATGCATAATCCCATGTTGCTCTGTAAAGTGTATCGACCGCTTCATTATAAAGACCAAGAGATTTAAGCGTAAGACCCTCCAGGTAAAGCGCTTCGCAGTCGGAAGGACGTGTGAAATCTTTTGTTAGTCTTTTAACAGCTTTTAAGAGAAAGCGTCTGGCGGTTTCGTAATCCCCATTCTTAAAATAAATATCTCCTACAGCAGTATTAGTGCGGATATCTGAAGGATCGCGCCTAAGGGCCTCCTGATAATAATCCATGGCATTAAGAGTGGGATTATAGAACTGTCCGATCCTGCTGCCTGCCAGATAAAGCTCCTCCACTGTTCCGATCTCCTCTGGAAGAGGTGGACGCTTAACAATATCAGGCAACTTTTCAACTTTCCTGGAATGAACGGGCTTGTAAAAGATAAGAATTTCCCCTGTTTCAGAATCAGTCAGTTCAGTGTAGAGACCAGTCAATTCATATGGTTCATCAATCCTTATCAACCGCGTGAAGGCCTTTTGAGGTGATATCCCGATTGTCTCCTTAAATATGATCTTCTCCTTGTTTTTGAGTGTAACAGTGGCCTTGTTTACTTTTCTTGTTACACAATACCCCAGGAATACCTGGTTATTTTCCTTTGATTCAAGATTAACAGCCCCATTCAGATTGGCATTTTTAAATCCCTTGATTTCCTTTACCGGATACCAGTACTGGGTGAAAGTCTTTACCTCGTATGGCCTTATCCAGCTATAATCGGGCTGGTTGTCGGAAAATGCTCCAACCATTATTTCAACGTATGGACCGTCGTTATCGGTCAGCCTTGCTTCAGTTGCCTGACCTCTTGTACCCGATCCCCATTCCCAGAGCTTTGCACCCTTGACGATATTATGATCCCCGATATGAACAGTTCCTGTCTCTCTTCCATGGTCATACCCTCCCATGAAATCTTCTTTCAGATCATAGGCAAAAAAGGAATTGGAATTGGGTGAATTTTTCCACCAGCTTATATCGACTCCTCTTGTAAAGTCCTGTCCGTTATATATTTCAGTGGAAATTGGCCAGTTAGTGAAACTGTTTTTTGCATGATAGGTTGCAACATTCACGCTTGGCGGAAAGATAACCTGGTAGTTTTCATTTGTATGTGCCGCCACATTTGCCCAGTAGAGGAATGTATTGGTAAGCGGGGTCGGATTATGTATTTTTACTTCTGCCCTGAAATAGGATCTTTCAGGAAAAGCTGTAATTCCTATCGTCCATCTCATTCGGTGTCTTGGTTCTGTTTCGCCTATCCATATTGTTTTGCTGCCGTCGCTGTTTTCGGATGTTGTATAATCGACAGCCTGAAACGTTGATGCCCTGTGATGATGAAGCACACACCATTCTATGCCTCCTGAGACCCAAGCTCCTAGCATGCCTATATTTGATGGTTTAACAACATTGTTCTTATAAATGAAATTATAGCCATTCGATTTATCAGTTGCATAATAAAGCTTGCCACCAATTTCAGGAGTAATGCATAATTTAATGTATTCATTCTCAAGTGTTACAGCTTTCCAGGCCTTGTTGGTCTTTTCATCTGAAATGACATCATTCATCCCATATGGATAAATGTATTTTGAAGCTCCCTGGTAGGATTCTCCCTTGAAGAACATAGGAGTCTTGTCCGGAGGAGCCACCGGATATGTGGGGATCACCCAATCCTGCTCCGAGATCTTTACCTGGGCCGCTAAATCCAAACCCGGAAGAAATAATAGAATCCAATAAAGTACATAAGGACCAACCATTTTTAGAAATCTCTTCATGTGTATGTTATTTTTCTAGTTTATCAAATTTAAGAAGTTACTGTCGTAATTTAATAGAAGTATCTGGAATCTTTCAAAAATCAATTTACTACCCATGGGAATTTCCTCTTTATACACATCTCGTTAATTTGCAGATTTATAGTAATATATAACAGGTCACCCCTGTGGGGTTCACAATCGTTTCATAATTTTATTCCTACAAACAGAATGCCGCTACGCGGCACTTAGTCCCGTCGGGACTACCTGTTTGTAGAAAATATAAACATTGACATTATTAGCCCAGTCAGGGCGACCTGTTTGTTAATGAATTATGAATAAGGATAGCTATTTGAATAATATTACTTATATTTTAGGTTCAATTTGATTCTAGTTTCAACTAATCAAAATAGCATATGAAAAGTACGATTTCTCTTTTGATATATGTTTTACTCTTGTCAGACTCCCTTAGTTGCCAGGAGCACATCAGAATAACACCTGAGCAGAAACAGAAACTTGAACAGCTTTCAGGGGAGGTAAGCCATGATCTTACCGGGAATATTCTTCCATACTGGTCAGCAAAGATGGTTGATAATGTAAATGGAGGATTTTATGGAAGGATAGACAGAAATGACAAAGTTTATCCCGATGCGGAAAAGGGAGGGATTCTGAATGCCAGGATATTGTGGACATTTTCTTCAGCTTACAGGATTATGGGCGACACTACTTATCTTCGCATTGCAAAACGGGCAAAAGATTACATACTTACCCATTTTATCGACACCCGGTTTGGAGGTGCCTTCAGGAGCCTTAAAGCCGACGGCACTCCATCAGATACAAGGAAACAGTTGTATACCAATGCTTTTTTCATTTATGGTCTGTCGGAGTATAGCAGAGCTACAGGTGATAAAAAAGCATTGGCAGAAGCAAGGAAGATTTTTGATCTGTTCGAGAAGTATGCAACTGACAGGGAGTATAATGGTTATTTTGAAGCCTTCAGTCGCGATTGGGTGCGTATCCGGGAGAGGATGATTGGAGAGAGTTCCGATAAGGATGAGAAAACTATGAACACGAGCCTTCATATAATGGAGGCTTATGCCAATCTCTACAGGGTATCGGGTGACAAGCCTGTCGGGGACCGGCTCAGGAATCTTGTTGAGATTTTCCTTGACAAGATCATTGATCAAAAAACCTCTCATCTGATATGTTTCCTTGACAGAAACTGGAACGGTACTTCGACTGTCGATTCCTATGGTCACGATATAGAGAGCTCCTGGCTCCTGTATGAAGCTGCAAGCCTTCTTAAAGATGAAAAACTGATCCAAAGGGTCAGCGAGGCAGCAATTAAAATCGTAACCGCTGCTTCAGAAGGCTATCAGACTGATGGGAGTATGCTTACAGAAAAAGACTATACCACGGGACATTACAGAAACCAGAGGTCATGGTGGGAGCAGGCCGAAACAGTCGTTGGTTATCTGAACGCATTTGAACTTACGGGTAACGAAGCTTATCTGGACAGATCGCTGAAATGCTGGGAATATACAAAGAAATATTTCCTTGATACAAAGAATGGTGGCTGGTTCAGCTCAGTTTCAGAATCGGGTGTTCCAGGTGGTGACAAGGGTGGATTCTGGATCTGTCCATATCACAACGGAAGAATGTGCATGGAGGTTATTGAAAGGGTGAAAGATTGAATTAAAATAATTTCGTAAATTTGATTTAGTTAATGTCAGTCAATATGTTCACCTACACATTCGGCGGTAAAAACGGCACGAAACATGTCCTGCATGAAAGCACCGATATGGTGGCTGTCCGTACAAGAAACTCCAGAAATCTGAAGAGTGCAGTAATCTCGGAAAAAGGTAAAAAGGCTCTCAGGGATATGGAAATTGTGGTTGAGTTTCCTGAAGCAGATATTACTGTGTTCAGAACCAGGGATTCTGTTATAAACAGTCTGGCTGCCAGGGACAAAGCCCGGTCCGCTTTGAAAAACGAACCGGAACTTAGATTTGCCGGCAAGGTCCTTGTCGAAGATGATGGCAGAACAGTGGTCCTTTATACTGAAAATATTTTTATAAAGTTCCATGACATTATCGGTACAGATGCATGTGAGAAGATCCTTATGAGAAATCTGCTTAATATAAAACAGAAGACTGATTTTGCAAAGAATTCTTATTTTGTAAGTGCTCCTGAAAATACGGGACTTCGGATCTTTGAGATCGCCGAATCGCTGTTGGGAATGAAAGAGGTGGAACTTTGTCACCCGGAGCTTATAAGGAAAAGAAGCTTAAAGAAAATCCATCAAAAGCAATGGCACCTGAAAACCACAACCACAGGTGGTGTAAGGATTAATGCAGGAGTAAAGGCCGATCTGGCCCATAAGCTTTCTTCAGGAAATGGTATTATTGTAGCCTTGATAGATGATGGCTTTGAAATTGACCATCCTGAATTCAACAAGCCCGGTAAGGTGGTTCATGCCCGCGATATATCGTCAAACAGCAATGATCCACGTCCTAAGAACCCTGGTAATAATCACGGAACTGCCTGTGCCGGGGTCGCTGTCGCTTCAGGGATAAATGCCTCTGGTGTTGCTCCGGGAGCTATCCTTATGCCAGTCCGTCTGAACTCAAACCTTGGCTCAATGGCAGAAGCCAACGCGTTTAAATGGGCGGCTGATCATGGTGCTGATATAATATCATGCAGCTGGGGACCCGAAGACGGCGACTGGTTCGATCCGGACGATCCTGTTCATACAACCCTCATCGATCTGCCTGACAGTACACGACTGGCTATGGATTATGCTGTATCTACCGGACGTGGCGGTAAGGGGTGTATTATCACATTTGCTGCAGGTAACGGAAATGAGGATTCCATGTATGATGGTTATGCAAGCTATGAGAAAGTCATTGCGGTAGCTGCATGCAACGACAGGGGAAAAAGGAGTGTTTACAGTGATTACGGGAGAAATGTGTGGTGCTCATTCCCAAGCAGTGATTTCGGTTATCAGCCCTTTAACCATCCCGTTCCGCTTACCAAAGGCATTTATACAACGGATCGTCTCGGTGAAGCCGGTTATAATGCAAAAGGTGATTATACAGATGAATTCGGCGGAACATCAAGCTCGTGCCCCGGAGTTGCAGGAACTGTTGCCTTGATCCTTTCAGCAAATCCTGAACTTACATGGGAGCTGGTGAAACAAATAATTAAAGAAACCTCCGATAAAATTGACTCTGCCGGAGGAAAATACAATTCAAAAGGCCACAGCATTTATTACGGTTATGGAAGAATAAATGCTGAAAAAGCAGTAAAAAGAGCTCTTGAATTAAAATCAAACCATGTGGTCAGTAAAATCAGAAAAAAAGCAACCGCAGAAATACATGGACATTAACCGGCGTAACGGCGTAAAGGCGTAACCTCATAACCGCATAACAAATACAAAGATCATGAAACGAGAAGTAATAACAGCAAAAGACATTGAGAGAATAAACAAGTCAGATTCTGAATCAAGAGTTCTGGTCGGCACGGTTACTCAGGACGGATATTTCGACCGGCTCTTCAAATACATCCCGGCTGAGCTTGTGGCATGTTATATATTTGTGCTGGGAGTTGTGAAACATTTAACAAATGCCGGTGAAATAAGAGTTTTTCAATGGTCATTGTTTATCATCTTCTGTATCCTTACTCCCTTGTACCTGTGGCGCATTCAGAAAGTCCAAAAGGTTCAGCAGCTTATCATCTCGGTTCTCTCTTTTGTCGTCTGGGTTTTTGCTCTTGGTGGTCCGTTTTCTTTGTCCGGGTGGTATAATCCGGTTTACGGCTCAATATTGCTTCCTGTATTCACCCTGATTGTGGCAATCTGGGAGGCGGAATAAAAATGGGAAATTTCGGCAGAACTACCGGGAATTCAGATGACAGCCTTCAACGTATTAAATCGATAGATTTTATACGTGGCCTTGTAATGATCATTATGGCCCTTGATCATACGCGTGACTTTATGCATATTGACTCGCTCACTCAGGATCCGCTGAATCTCGCATCAACTACACCACTGCTCTTTTTCACCCGCTGGATTACCCATTTCTGCGCACCTGTTTTTGTATTTCTGGCAGGTACATCAGCTTTCATATCCATGAAGAAGAGGAATAATCTTGAGTACACACGTCGGTTTTTAATCACAAGGGGTATCTGGCTGATAATTATTGAATTTACTGTTATAAATTTTGCTATCTGGTTCGATCTGCATTTCAGAATTTTGCTTTTTGAAGTGATTGCGGCTATCGGATTTGGATTCATAATCCTCTCACTCCTTTTAAAACTGCCCTCATGGGTGATTGGAATTATAGGGCTGGTGATAATTTTCGGACATAATCTCTTATCCGGAATGCAATTTGAAAATCATCCCTTCATTAAGCAGGTTTTATTTCCGCTCATCAATTTTAATTTGTATCAGATCTTTCCCCGGTTCACTTTTGTAATATCGTATCCTTTCATTCCGTGGTTCGGTATTATGCTGACAGGTTTCGCTACGGGACGCTTGTTTGAACTTTCCTCAGAAAGAAGAAAGAAAATATTCCTCAGTATCGGTTTTTCCGCAATTATCATATTTGTTTTGTTACGTTTTGTAAATTATTATGGGGATCAGTCTCTTTGGTCGTTACAGAAGAATGGTCTGTTTACATTTCTTTCATTCATAAATGTATCCAAATATCCGCCCTCGCTCCTGTTTTCACTTATGACACTCGGAGTAATGTTTCTTATGTTTTACATCTCAGATGGTATGAACAACAGATTCATAAGAAATGCAAGTGTTTATGGCAGAGTTCCGCTTTTTTACTTCATTATCCATCTGTATCTTATTCATTCCCTGATGATAGTTATAATGTTTCTGCAGGGTTTCCATTGGCCGGATCTGTCATTCGGACCATTTCAGTATGGTCGTGCCGGAGCTGGCTCAGGTATAGGACTTGGGACAGTTTACTTTATCTGGTTAAGTGTTGTGATCATTTTATATCCGCTTTGCAAATGGTATGGGAACTACAAAGCAGCTCACAGGGAGAGCAAACTTCTGCGGTATCTTTGAGTGCGTTTAAGGTATTTCTTGTTTACCGGTTTGCCTGAGATGACAGTTTTATGGAACGGGAGTTGTTCAGGATGAGTTGATGCTATTAGACATTTTACCAGGTTCTTTAAAAAGAAAGATACATCAAATACTCATACCTTCTAAAAACCGTTATCTGATATACAAGAGAAATAACTTTGCTTTGTTTAGGTTTATTGAGGGAGGGTTTTTGAAAGCCCTCCTTTTTTATTTGTCAAGATATTCTGAGAATTTTTCATCGATGTGCTGATTGAACCACTTATCGATGATTGATTTTCTAAACCTCCATTCTTTACCCAGTTTTGCAGCAGGGATTTTCCCGTTTTGGGCCCAGGTATATATTGTCTGAGGTTTAAGCTTTAAATATTTTGCGACTTCCTCAAGCGTCATGATATCTTCCATAAGTTATTTCTTCTTATTCAACAGGTTTAAAACACCTGTATCGTTTGTCTGAGTGTTATTTTTATCCGGACTGTTATAGGGTTGCACAGTTACCCCATTCTGCGATGAATCTTTATTTGATCCAAGCTGCTGAACAGAATAGACAATTGCTGTATAAAAATTGCCTTCATATTTCCTGAACAATTTGAATTCTTCATTCTTGTTACATAAGAACGGCCTTAAATTCCACGCCAGCTGAATGCCTACAAATGCCAGTATTATAATCCAGATCCTGAACACGGTGACTCCTATCTTTGGGTAGATGTCCTTTTTTTCACAGGCAAATTTTAATGCTTCTATCATCAGCCTCATTCCGAAAATGCCTGAGAACAGAAAAATCGCGACATGCAAAAGCTGCAGGAAGTGATAATTCCCTCCGGTTATCTGGAAGAGAATAACTATAGGAGCAAAGGAAAAAGCAATAGCTGAGGCAAGAACGAATCCACTCAGGACTATAATCAACATTTGCCTGAGAGTCATTTTCGAACCCAATACCTGTTGGATGACAAAAAAAGACGGGAAACAAATCACTAAAGTCGACAAAAAGAGGAATGTAACTTTTAATCCGGCTGCAATTGATTGAATAAAGCTATGATAACTGCCCATCACAATGCCATAAAGAAAAGTCAATGCACAGATTACCAGGACCTGGTAAATAATCAATCTGTTCGATTCCTCTTTGTTTCTTTCATTGAAATAAGATTCCGTGTTCTGGAACACTTTAAATACTTCCATCACTCCATCTGAATTTTTCATAACAAGAGAATTTTGGTTTGACCATAAAGGTAAGAAATTTGGAATAGATTAAATACTGTTTGTTGCTGTTTATTATTAATTAATGATATTTAATATGACTAAATAACAAATACAATTATTTTTTTTGCCACTGATTGCAAGGAAGCCACGGAATTTTCTCGGATTTTAACTCCTTGTTTTTCTGTGTTCTCCGAGGTGAATTTCTTTTTATATCTTTATTAATTAAAAGACCATAAATCATGAGAAACTTTCTGAGGCAGCAAATATTAATCATTTTCATTCTGGCTGTTTCCTTAAGAGCATTAACTCAGGAAACACAAACTGAACCCAGGACACTTGAATCAGGATCAAAGGCCCCGGATTTCAACCTTTTGGGTGTTGACGGCCACAAGTACACTCTGAAGGATTTTGACAATGCAAGGGTTCTGGTGGTAGTATTCAGCTGTAATCATTGTCCCACGGCACAGGCATATGAGGACCGGATAATTTCAATCGCTAATGACTATAAACCAGAAGGAGTGGAAATTGTAATGATATCTCCAAATTCGGTGAAGGCATTGAATTATTCTGAACTTGGTTATTCCGATATGGGCGACAGTTTTGAGGAAATGATTCAGCGGGCAGCTGATAAGAAATTTCCTTTCCCATACCTGTTCGACGGAGATGACCAGAAAAGCGCAATGGCTTATGGTCCTGCCGCTACACCGCATTGTTTTGTATTTGATAAAAGCCGCACCCTGAAGTATGCCGGAAGGGTAGACGGATCAGAAAAACCAGGATCAGGAAAAGGGGAAGATCTACGAAACGCCATTGATGCTGTATTGGCAGGGCAGCAAGTGAAAAATCCAGTTACAAAAGTATTTGGCTGTTCAATCAAGTGGTCATGGAAAAGCGATTACACCCGGAAGCTTTACAAGCAATGGGCCGATCTTCCAGTGACACTTGAAGAGATTGATATTCAGGGAGTAAAGGACCTTATTAGGAATCCTGTATCAGGCAAGGTCAGGCTTATAAATTTCTGGGCAACCTGGTGTGGCCCCTGCGTCGCGGAATTCCCCGATCTGGTTATTATAGACCGGATGTACCGTGGACGTTCATTCGAGCTGGTTACAGTGAATCTGGACAAGCAGGCAAGGAAGGGTGATGCCCTCAGTTTCCTTAAAAAGCAGGAGGCCTCCAATAAGAACTATATTTTCAATGACGACGATGTATATAAGCTTATTGATGCGGTTGATGCTGACTGGCAGGGTAACATCCCTTTTACTCTCCTTATTGAACCTGGAGGGAAGATCATAATGAAAAAGGAGGATATGATTGA
>CAZCQC010000443.1:0-10684 GCA_964500155.1 uncultured Rikenellaceae bacterium
CCGGCCAGAACCGACAGACCAAGTCCGACCAGTACCCCGCTGATATAATAAACGATTTTTTGATTACCGGTAGTCGAAAGCAAAAAGAATCCTGCGGAAAGAAGTAAAAGCCCGGTAATTACTATCTTTTTGGCACCGTATTTATCTATGAGCCTGCCAAACACCGGCGATCCGATTGCGGTTGCCAGGACAAATGGTGTAAGCATGAAGCTGGCTGCAGATGGTGTTACTGAGAAATTCTGCACCACGTACTCCGGAATAAAGACAAAACAGGCCTGTACTGCACCCGTGGCAACAGCAATGATTCCGGCAATTACTATCTGCCGGTTGCTGAAGAAGCCGAATTCTATCACCGGATCCTTAGCCCGTTTTTCGAGAATCATAAACACGAAAAAAGATATCAGGGCAACCGAAAAAGGCAATATGAACCGGTAAGCAAACAACCACGTTTGCAAACCTGAAATATCAATATTGTTGACACTGAAAGTGAACCCGGCAAGAGCGATCCCAAGAGAAATTATTCCTCCCCAGTCAATCCGTGATACATTTTTGTTTGGGACCGAGGGCAATACCTTCGAACTGTAGTAGATCAGGACAATTGATACCGGGAGATTTATAATAAAAAGGAAATGCCACTCAAAATAATGTAACAGTATTCCAGCAATAAACGGACCCACCAGGAAAGCAATTCCGAATACGGCACCGATCAGACCCAGGATTCGTCCGCGTTTTTCGGGAGGGAAAATATCACCAACCAGGGCAGATGCCACAGGGAAGATACCGCTTGCACCAAACCCCTGAATGGCTCTTCCGATCAGCAGGGTATTGAAACCCTGCGACAGGGACACCACCAGAGAACCAGCAGCAAAAACTGCCAGGGCTGATATATAAATATTCCTTCGCCCGTATATGTCCGACAATCGTGCAAACAGTGAAATACCAATCAGGTTAAATAACACATATATCGAAAATATCCAGCCGGAAAATCGCGGACCAAGATGCAGATAACTCTCAATCGATGGTATTGCAGGTCCGACAATTGAAATATCAAGTGCACCCATTAAAACTCCGGTGAATAACAAACCTGTAACCGCTTTCTGATTTTTTGGTTCCATTTTTAAATTATTGTGGTGTGGGGTACGAGGTACGGGGTATGGGGTGAATAAACAGTGTATGTGGTAATATTGTGCAATATATCGGCTTTATTCATTATTCTCAATTTCAATATCGTATTTGTCGAGTAATCCTGCTATTCCCGGTAAAGAGAATTTTGCTTTTTTAATCCGGTTCAGATCAGGATCAAGTGAATAGTTAAAAGAAGTCCTGAAATCAACTCCTTCAAGGTTGGTATTCATAAAGATTGTTCTCTGCAGATCACAATTTATAAATGAAGAATTACTTAAATCTGTTTCCGTAAAGTCCGCCTCAATGATTTTTGAATTCCTGAAAACTGTTTTTTTAAGTTTAAGTTTACAGAAGGATGACAGGTCCAGCGTGCAGCCATCAAATTCAAATGATATCATTAAATTATTACAATCCTCATAATGCAATCCCAGCAATTTGCATTTAATGAATTTCACCTCTCTGAAAGATGTCCGGACCAGTCTGGCAAGACTTAAATTGCATTCCCGGAATTCACAATCGAGGAAATTTATATCCGACAGATCTGAATCTGAAAAGTCACAGTTTTTGAATGTACACTCTTCGTAATCGCCAATCGCCGGAGCAGTGTTCCGGAAATTAAGATTTTCAAATTTCTTTCCTTCACTGAAAATCCTGTTCATAGGGTTTTAATATTATGACATTTCAATTTTTGATTTGCAATGGAGAAAGTTAGTAAAAATCTGTTTTTAAATCGTTACTTTCTTTGTCTTGAAACAAAGAAAGTAACCAAAGAAAATTCAAGGCTCCAGATAATTTTGGGGCTTCTGTTTTTCGGCTTGCCCACGCAATACAACTCGCTCTTCGCCTACTGGCGTATCGCTCAAACAGTATTGCTTACATTTGGCCCTCGCAGCAAGCCTCAAAACATTCGCTTTATCCCAAAATTATCTAAGGCCGTCTGAAACCCGAAGATCAAAAACAATCAAATGGTTTGTATTGAAATGGCGCGTTGGCAAACCGGAAAAGGTGCGAACCACACCTTGTTTGGTGGCGCCTTTAAGGCTTGTGCAGCGGGCGGACAAACAGGGGGTGGTTGTCTTTTCCGGCCTCCTTTTCTTTGGTTCATTTCTTTTGGAGGAGCAAAAGAAATGAACATAATCCAAATAAATAAAATCATATTCAAACACATGAAATGGGATTATTCCTTTTTTGCTAAGCTGACAAGGTAAGGTAAATGGCAGCCTCCTCCCTTATTTGTAGTGTTCATCTTTCATTTTGAGTGAAAGGAATCCTTCCGGCATAGGAGATTTTACAGTTATTATCCTGCCGTCGGCCGGATGGGGAAATGTAAGTGAAAAGGCATGAAGCCTGACTCTTCTTTTGAATTCATCCGATGCTCCATATTTCCTGTCCCCGATAATCGGACAGCCGATATCGGAAAGATGCACCCTGATCTGGTTTTTACGGCCCGTATCGGTTCTGACATCAAGCAGTGCATGATCCTTTATCAGCTTAATTACTTTGTAATTTGTGACAGAGTACTTGGCATTAGCTGTATTTTGAGTGGAATGTACTTTTTGGGCTCCGTCTTCAATAAGCCAGCTCCTGATGGTATCTTCTGTTTTTTCCGGAATTCCCTCCACCAGTGCATAGTAATGCTTTTCAGTCTCCTGCCATTTTTCCTTAATAGTCTCCATAGCTTCAGTAGTCTTGGCAAACAGGAGCACTCCAGAAACCTCTTTGTCGAGGCGGTGCACGACATGTGCCCTGAATTTACCCTTGCTCTGCTTTTTAAGAAACTCCGAAATGATCTCCTGTATACTGAGGCTACCGTCGGTGCTTGAGGTAGGCTTGCCAGGGGGTTTATCGACAACTATTACAAACTGGTCGTCGTAAAGAACAGGGAACGGAAGGCCTGCCCTTGCCGCATTGCCCGCCTGTTTATTGACCTCAACAATGTCTCCGGGTTTAAGAGGATATGAGTAAAGCGTTACCGGTTTATCGTTTACCCGGATGGTGCCTCCCTGCAAAAGCTTCTTTATCCTGGTCCTTGGTGAATCGGGATATTGCCCTGTAAGGAAATCCATAAGGGTGGATGATATTTTAACTGCGCTTTTCAGGCTGCCTGGTATCCTTTAGCTAAATATATTCAAAGATAGTTTTAAAAAATTAACCATGGCAAAACGAAGTTTACTGGTTTGGAAGTAAAAGCTATTGAATATTTGATTATTGCACAACTTACTCTGATATAAATTGTTGCAAGTTGTAAGTTGCTGGTAAATATGTTAATTGCAATTATTATCAGAATATAGCTGGAAATATCTTTTCGACGATGATCCTGATTATTTGTGTCCAGTGTTCTCCGGCTTCCTCATAGGTGAGATCCGATGTCCAGCATGTTGCTGTTATGACGGTATTATGATCAGGCAAAATGAAAATAAACTGGCCGCCCCAGCCCATTGCCATAAAATATTTTTTTCCGCCGGAGTTTCCAAGCCAGATCTGGTAGCCATATTCAGGACCATAAAGAACATCATTATTTGTTGATATTTTGAACGATGTCATTGTTGTGACCCAGGTCTCAGGGACTATTTGCGTACCGTTATATTTGCCCTTATCAAGGATGAGGTTACCGAATTTTACCATATCCCTGGGTGTGATCCGTAAATAAGCAGCCCCCAGGGGATAACCCCGGTCATCTACCTCCCATGTGAACTTTTTTATGCCGAGCGGGTCAAAGAGGTGTGTTTTGGCAAAATCCGTTGTACTGGTACCTGTTGCTTCAGTTATGATAGCAGATAGCAGATGAGAAGCGCCGTCGCTGTAATTGAAAACTGTTCCGGGTGTTGTCACAAGAGGAAGATCGATGATGTACTGCAGATTATCCTCTGAGTCGAAGAAGCATTCTTCAAACAGGCTGGCGGTCGAAGTACCGTTCCAGGAGTGCCCGAATGTCATTTTAAGAAGCTGGTCTATGGTGATACCGGCTTTAATTTCATCAGGAAATGTAACGATGCCGGTGAGGTATTTGCTTATAGGATCATTAACACTTTCTATAAAGCCTTTTTCAATGGCCAGTCCGATCAGGACCCCGGTAAAAGTCTTTGTTACGGACATTATGTTTTTTATGCTGTCGGGTCCGTAGTTATTGTAATAATAATACTCTTCAGCAACTATGGTTCCTTCACGGCATACAATGAGACTAAGTGCTCCCTTCACTCTTTTCATTTCATCAAATGCTCCGGTAAGCTTTTCCCCGTTAATGTTGTACCTGTCTGTCATAGGGAAGCGATTTATCCCTTCGTGTTTATGGCAGGAATTAAGGAGGACAATGATTAAAAGAGGCATCAGCAATCCAGGAAAGTAAATTTCTTTATTCATAGAATCTCGGATGTTATCAACATTTTAATCATTACCAGATTAACCAGGTTTTATTCCGTCAATGCTGGTATAATATAATCTTCAATAATTGAATAACAGGATATTTTTCCCTCAGTATAATAATTGCCACCTGTAAATACTATTACAGTATTAATCTGAGGAATCACAACAATAAGCTGTCCTCCCCAACCTGATGCAAAAAAAGAGTGGTATTTTTCCCTGCCAGAGGAGTAATCCTTCTGCCACCATTGAAATCCATATCCATCCGACCAGTCGAAATTGTCTGAATAGTCATTTGGATCAATATGTTTGGATGTCGACAATGTGCACCATTCCTCAGAGATAACCTGTTCGCCTTCCCATGCACCTTTGTTAAGAAACAGTTGTCCAAATTTTGCCATATCTCTTGGCCTGAGCATAAGATCTCCCGATGTAAATATTATTTCAGGTTTGATCTTTTGCCACTCATATACTTTAATACCAAGCTTTGAAAACAGCAATGAATCACAAAACATATCTAGCCTCATCCGTGAGACACGGTGTACGATTTCTCCGATAAGATTTGTATTGCAGTTTGCATATTCAAAGAATGTCCCGGGAGCTTTAACAAGGTCTTTGGAAAGTATGAATCTCATGGGATCGCTCCTGGTGAAAAGCTGGTACATATCGTTGGCAGGATCATAGTACGAAGTTGATTCATCATCCCATTGCAGTCCGGATGTCATTGTAAGAAGATGTCTGACAGTCATATTCCCTTTGCCGGGAGTGAGCGAAACAAGGTCAGAGTTCTCCGGGAAGAAATCGAATACCTTCATATCTACTGATTCAATATATCCCTTATCAATTGCTATACCCAATAGTGCGGAAGCGAAACTTTTTGTAGCTGAGCAAAGCGTATGAAGATCCTCACGGTTAAATCCGTATTCACCAATGTATTTCCCCAGTTTGAATTTTTCCCCATTAAAGTATTCCTCAAACACCAGCCTGCTGTCCTTAATTATCAGGAAACTGTGGATATTGTGTTCCGGTGTGGCATAGATCCTGTTCATCAGATTATAAAGGGACCTTTCGCTTATGCCAGCACTGCTTAATGAACCCGTTATCCATCCATCGTCAAGAACATCCGGTATCTTATAATTGTAAACTTCCGGATACTCTTTCTCCTTAACACAGCTTAATGTTATTAATCCTGACGTGATAATCACAAAAACAGATTTCAGGATAAGTTGTATCAACTTTCTCATTAATATTTTGAATTTCTATTTGTTATAAATTATGGTGCTGATCATTCAGGAATTTTATTTACAACTTTCAAGGATCTGTTTGTATAGATAGAACTCAAAATTATCCTTCCATTTTTCATTATCCTGAACATATGGCCATGCTGTTACAACGGCAACCAGGTTTTTATCCGGAGCTACCATAATCGTCTGTCCACCATGACCTGCTGCCCAGTAAACGTTTTCTCCGGGGTAGATCCAAAAATAATACCCGTATGCCCATCCGTCATAGGT
This sequence comes from uncultured Rikenellaceae bacterium, assembly GCA_964500155.1. Lineage (GTDB taxonomy): Bacteria > Bacteroidota > Bacteroidia > Bacteroidales > VadinHA17 > LD21. The sequence goes on from CAZCQC010000443.1 coordinate 6,000, forward strand.
ATAATGGGGTTTTGTCGCTTCATGCACCAATGTACTGTCAACAACCTGGATGTTCCTCCATTTGCCGTGATTGAGCAGCATCTGACCGAATTTTGCTATATCACGCGGCTTAAGGTTAAGGTTTGAACCGCCAAAAGTGATTCCATCTTTTGAGGCTTGCCAGTATAAGTCGTTAATTTCAAGCGGTTCAAACAGGTATTCCCTGGCAAATTCAGAAAGCGGTTTACCATATCTTTTCTGGATCGCATATGATATCAGCAGTGGAGTAGCATCCGTATAATAAAAGTCTATTCCCCGTGTATATAACCAGGGAGATGACAGGCTGTATTCAATCGAGTTATCTGTGAAAAAGCGTTCGTAACCCGAATTCTCATCTTCACCTGAACAACCTGTTCTCATCGTCAGAGCATTATCAATAGTAATATCTTTCTTATCCGGGTGGTTAATAAAGCACTCGGGGTAAATATCGCTCAGTTTCTGATTTACGGAATCGAGTAATCCCAGCTGCAGGGCAATACAGGCTAAAATTCCGGTAAATGATTTTGTGGCAGATTTAATATTCTGAATCTGGTTGATATCATCAGGATCATGAGGATAGGCTTCAGCGACTATCTTTCCGTTCCTGATAATTATCATACTTCTAACGAGATAGTATTCATCTTCACTATATATGTACCTGAATGCACGGTCAAGCTTAATACTGTCCATATCTTCGGCTTCAGGAGACGAAATGATCCAGCCGTCCCCGATATCTGCCGGCCTGAATCCGGAATATGGCAATTTATAAGATTCATCCTTCAGGCAGGATATTAAAAGCCCTGAGATCAGTACCAAAAAAGCCGGCTTAATAAGTTTGCTTCTCATGAAAATCTGTCTTTCCTTTAAAATCCAAAACCCAGGCCTGCAGTTATCTGCAGAATTTGAAGTGGTTGGCCTTCACCTTTTGAAATTGTCTTATAAAACATTGATCCGTAAACTGATAGAAAGCTGTCATTCTCAAAGGGAATCCTGTATTCACTTTTAAAATTACATATCAGAATATTGTTCATTATTCCGAGAGAAAAGTCGCTATTGGTGATTTTCATAATGTTCGATAAAGTCCATTCTTCCTGCGCATAAAGCCTGACATCCTCAGGTCTGCTCAGGATTCCAAAAAGATTGAAATGAATAGTAGATATCCATGAACACTTATTATTCAGTCTGACTGCTATTCTGTTATAAGGTCCTGCAGTCAGACTTGTTCCCCAATAACCTCTTGATTCATCCCACACCACGTATTCCATTAATGTCCAGTCATACCCAATATTAAATCCAAGGTAGTATTTTATTCTTTCCTGAATAAGAAGCCCTTTACTCCATGAATAACCAAAGCTTAATTGCTCATTTTGAGTAACCTTTTCAGTTTCAAGCTTTGTTCTTAACTTGCTGTAGCCTAATCTGAATGAAAACTCATTATAATTCCTGGCTTCGTTTTCAAATCTGTATGAAATGCTGATGATAGAACCACTGTGTACTTTTGGAATAAGAATGTTCTCTTTGATCCTGTTACTGCCAGGACTGAAGCTGATAATATTTGCTTTTAAAGGCGATTCATCTTCCTGGCAAAGGAGGTTTGAAGAAACCAATTGTAATATATATATGGGAATAAGGAACTTACCTGGCACGCGGAGATTAATCCGGCAGATACATAGAGGAACTGATAAATTCATCTTTAAGAATTTGAATATCAGTATTTATAAGACCCTGCAGATCAATAACACCCTATTTTACTTTCAGAAAATAAATATTATCTCTTTCAAGCAGGTCGGAATTAATGCTGGTAATTTGAAATCCGGCTTTGTTCGCCTCCCTCGTCAGCTTTTCCAGTGAGGTTGTTTCGCTTCCGTTCTCACCGGACTTTACAGGATCGTGTTCAACTATGACAAGTATACCATCTTTTTTCAGGCAGGGGATCGTATTCTTCATCATTTCGACCGGTTTTGCCAGGTGATGATAGGTCATGATCATAAAAGCAATATCGGCCTGACCAGCCGGTAACATGGGGCTGTCAACCGTTCCCAGAAAAGTCGTAACATTATTCATATTGTTCCTTTTACACCTGTCTTTCAGATATTCAAGGTCAGTCGCATCAATTTCATTTGCGAATACTTTTCCTGTTTCTCCAACCCTGATTGAGAAGAATATGGTTAAACGGCCTCTCCCTGCTCCGATATCAGCAATTGTCATACCTTCCCTAAGCCCGATGGCATCCATCAGCTTTTCGGGTTGATGCTGGTTGTTACCCCAAGTTTCGGAAGCCTCGACGGGAACTTTTATTCCCTGACAGAACAGGAAAGCTTTTGAAAAACACAGGATTACCAGAAATAATTTGATTCTCTTCATTTTTTACCTTATTATTTGCAACTCTTTTTTGATCTTTTCAGTATCAACTTCCATCACCCAGATATCAAAGTTTCTTCCCTGTGTCCTTGTAAATGCGATCTTTTTTCCGTCAGGCGACCAGGCTGCACCTTCGGTATGGCCATCCTTTGTTACAGCTAGCGGCAAAGATTTTCCTCCTCCGGATGGCATTACATATAAGCCAAGGTATTTTCCCTCCATTGAAGCATATATAAGTAATGATCCATCGGGTGAAAGTGCCATGTGACGGTAAAAGTTTTCATTATGACCCGTAACTGGTGTTGTTTCCCCATTCTTTTCAGCTATTTTCAGCATTGCACATTTTCTCGTCTGCCTGTCCATATTAGCCACAATGATGCTCTTCCCGTCAATCCACCAGCCCCCGGGAAGCGGCAGCCTTCCTTCTTCGCGGAACAGACTTTTCAATTCGCCGGTTTTCAGGTTGAATGTGCTTAATGACGATCGTTTTCTTTCAAGGAAGGCTATTTGTGAGCCATCAGGCGACCAGCAAGGGAGACCACCATTCTGAATGAGCACTGAGTCGGGAAGGAATTTAATAACGTCTCCTCCTGCTGCCGGGATCATCCTGATACTGTTGCCCGTATCGGCATCAAAAACTATATACTTCCCGTCAGGTGACCATTTTGCATGTTCTGCTATGCCTTTGAATATTTGCGTCGACCCGGTCCCGTCATCAGATACCTTCCATAATCCGTTTTTGTCAAGCGTGTCGTTCATATCAGTATACTGATAAACAATATACCTGTTATCAGGAGACCATGTGGCAAAGCCTTGCTGCGCAGGGTCAAAAGTCAGTTGCCTGGCCGGGAACATGTCCTGCCCTGATAAAGGAATTGTCATAAAGAAGATTGCCATTAGCTGTAACCTTGTGTAAATCATTGCAATACTAATTGGTTTTTGTAAGATGTCAATAACATTTTCTACCTTAATTATCCGGATGTTCTAAGTACAAATACGGCTAACCTGCCACTATTTTCTGCAGCATAATTCCGACGATCAACCCGGCAAGAAGTATTAAAATGCTGATTAAGGCCCACCACCAGATTTTACTCCATTTTGGAGTGATAATTTCACCTTCATTTCCTGCAAAGACATGCCATGCCTGATAACCTCTCTTTACTGCCCATTGCTCATAAAAGAAAATGAATAATCCGCCAATCAGGCTGCCTGCAACAATTATAGCCCACCAGGTCATCACAATCCATGGTGATAAGGGTATTATCTGTGACATTGCCAGGGTTTTGTTTACCAGAGGCATTGAAACAGCGAAGATCCCGGCTAATCCCAGAAATGAAGTTACTAAAACCTGCGGAAGACACTGAAACAGGAACCTGACAAAGTTTTTCTTTCCTGCTAAGGCCAGTAACGGAGAATGAAATATAATCCATGCTGACAATAAAGGAAGACCTATTATAATCAAGGCCTGTTGCTGCTCGCTGATACCTCCGGATATCATTTTTAAGATCAGGGCAATCTGTGAAACCAGGAAAGCAATTACAACAGGTGTCAGGTTTCCGACTGTTTCAATAAGAGTGTTCCTCGTTACTGATGTTTTCACAGTATTAAGAGCTGCAATCCTGGCAGCTAAAGCGAACGGGCCAAGTATAAAGACTGCAGGCACCCAGAATCTCAGTCCTTTATATCGCGGAGGAATAAAAAACAATAAAATCAAGCTGATAACAATCAGTACGCACCATGATTTGCCAACAATATTGTTTATTCTTATAGTCTTTGTCACCTGCCTGAACCGTTCTGCTGCTTCCACTTGAACAACTTCCGGAAAAAGTTTGCTGAGAGGACCGGCTTCCCCCGGATTTGCCAGTTCTGCTTGTAAATTTATAACAACAGGATAATCATACTGGTAAAAATAATACAGGTACAATATACCATTAGTAAGATCAGCAACCAGGGTTTCAATTGTCCAGCTCTGGCTTTCCTGATGGACTGCATCCATAACTTTTGTAAGATCATTGAAATTCAGCGCTTCTTCCTTGTCCCTCAGCTTCCCAAGCAGTTCATCAGCTTTATCATAACGCCAGCAGGGATAGCTAAAACAATTTGAAGGATTGGCTACGTTAAAATTGGTGGAAACCAGAAATCCGTTACCGGATGCTTTTCTTGTAAATACCATCTCACCGTCTTCTCCGGCACTAATTATTACTGCATCACCGGTTTTGTCAGCAAAATGCAACTGATCATGCATATATGGAAATCGCTGATGTTTATTGACCCATTCAATGACTTCTTCTACCATTGAACATTCA
>CAZCQC010000444.1:0-4936 GCA_964500155.1 uncultured Rikenellaceae bacterium
ACCAAACAAGGATGAGTTGTACTCCGGAATAGAGCTTGGAACAATAAACCTCGATAACCTTAAGAAGATCATCAGGAAAAGCCCTGCAAAAAATGTAATCAAATACTGGGAGCTCAAATTGCTTGGGTCCAAGAAAGAGAATAAAGGAGAAGAGGAAAATACACAAGTTGAAAATATCGATCCATCCTCACCATTCCTTTTGAGGGAGAATGTAGAAAATGCAGAGCAGTCGTATGAAATTGCAAAATGCTGTAATCCGATCCCTGGTGATGAGGTAGTCGGTTACCGTTCACCTGAAGGATCAATTGTGATCCATAAACCTAAATGTCCGGTTGCTATTAGAATTATGTCAAACGAAGGGAACAGAATCATTGCAGTAAGATGGGCGATACATAAGCTGGTCTCTTTTCTGGCCAGAATAAGTATGACTGGTGTCGACAGGATTGGATTGGTAAATGACCTGACAAATATTATTTCCTCTGAACTTAAGGTCAATATGACCAATATCAACATCAGTGTGAAGGATGGTATTTTTGAAGGCACAATTGACCTCTATGTTCATCACACACAGGACATTAACAATCTTATTCTTAAAATTTCAAATGTCAGGGGAATAGACAGTATTAAACGGGTCGAAGATTTTTCCGAATAATACTGAGCATTTTTTATTTTGACCTGTATCTGACAAAAAACAGTATTTTTGTCTTTATATTAAATTAGACCAGATATGATTAACGATGATACAAGGTTGACTGTAAAGCAGATATTTACCGAATATCTCGAAAAAAGAGGACACCGAAAGACTCCTGAGAGATATGCAATACTGGACGAAATATACTCCAGGAGCGGTCATTTTGATGTTGAGTCGTTATATATTTTCATGAAAAACAAGAACTACCGGGTGAGCAGGGCAACACTTTATAATACAATTGAATTGCTTCTCGACTGCAATCTTGTTATCAAGCATCAATTTGGTAAAAATATTGCCCAGTTTGAACGTGCTTATCAATGCAGCCAGCACGATCATCTAATTGACATAGAATCGGGCAATGTAATTGAATTCTGCGATCCAAGGATACAGGAGATAATCCGCACTGCCAGCAGTTTACACGATTTTACCCCGATGTATCACTCATTGTACATTTACGGGAATCTGAAAGACAAAAGTACGATCGCCTGACACGTCAGAGATAAAAAAAAGAGCCCTTTTCAGAGCCCTTTTCATAATGCAATACCTTTTATCAGAACGCGTAACCAAACGAGAATCCGAAAGGCACACTTACGCTGGCTTTGTCTTTAAATGTATCCTGATCCCAGTCAGTGCCCGTTATTTCCCACTTTCTAGAAACAAAACCCATGCCGGTGAAAATATCAAGAGTAAATCCACCGGATGTAATTAGTTGATATCCAAATACTCCGTTAATGTTAAGTTTAGTTCCTTTAACATATTTAGTCTCATCAGCCTTGTTTTTAAGTTGTGCCGTAGCATATGAAACGTGAGGTCCGACATAGAAACCTTCAGGTGCAGACAGATCGCGACTGATGAAAAACCGATACATCCCCTGAACCCTGAATCCGTTCGTTTTTATGCCGCTTATTGTTCCCTCCTCAGATTCATCATTTGAAAGATCGTCAAGATTTAACAATACACTTGGCCCTATATATCCCGCTCCTATCTGAACAGATGACTTTTCGGACACAGCTGCTTCAAAAAGAACTTTATATTCACCGGTGAGCGGAATAACTGCAAACCAGAACGGACCTCCGAGAGCTGACAGGGGATTCGTTTTAATGGTAAATCTGTAATCAGTTTCTGCTCCTTTATCCTGAGCAAATACCGGAGATGCAAGGAATAGAAATGACAGACTGATTAAGAAAAGACATGCTGCTTTTTTCATGATTAATAAGAGTTATTGATTCATTTATACCCAATAGTTAATAAAGTTACGCCGTATTGAAAATCCTAAGCCAGTAAAAATCCGTTATTGCTGACATTCACATAGCATTTATCAACAATATATTATCAACGTGATTTTCAGCCAGATTATTTTGTAACTTCGAATCTGTTTTTAAAAATCCTGAGGTTTTAAAATGAAGATTGATATTTTATTAGGCCTTCAATGGGGTGATGAGGGGAAAGGCAAAGTTGTTGATGCCCTCAGTCCGGATTATGATGTCATTGCACGCTTTCAGGGTGGTCCGAATGCAGGTCATTCGCTTGAGTTTAATAATATTAAGCATGTTTTGCACCTTATCCCGTCCGGCATCTTCCACAGTGATAAACTGAATATAATCGGTAACGGAGTGGTTCTGGATCCGGCTGTATTTAAGAAAGAAATTGAGGAATTGGGGCCTCCTGTTGAAGAACTTTTGAAAAGACTAGTTATTTCATCGAGGGCTAATCTTATCCTACCTACCCACAGGATACTTGATGCGGCATATGAACATCAGAAGGGCAACCTCAAGATCGGCTCAACTTTAAAGGGTATCGGGCCGGCATACACTGATAAAGCAAGTCGTAACGGACTGAGAGTTGCAGATATAATACGTAACAACTTCAGGGAACTATATTACGAGCATACAGCAAACCATCTTCTCATCCTGAAAAATTATAATTTTACTTTTGACTTAAAAGAGTACGAAAAGGGATGGTTTGAGGGAATTCAACTGATGAGAAAATTCAGGGTTGAAAATACTGAATACCTACTTCACAACCTTTCCACTGACGGGAAAAAAATACTTGCCGAGGGTGCTCAGGGAACCATGCTTGATGTTGATTTCGGATCTTATCCTTATGTAACTTCATCAAATACAATAAGTGCCGGAGCATGCACCGGTCTTGGGATCTCACCGAAAAATATCGGGGAAGTGTTCGGTATCTTCAAGGCTTATTGTACAAGAGTAGGGAGCGGGCCTTTCCCTACCGAACTGAAAGATGAAACCGGGGAACTGCTGAGAAAAAAAGGATGTGAGTACGGGGCAACAACCGGTCGGCCAAGAAGGTGCGGGTGGCTCGACATCCCTGCACTTAAGTATGCAATTATGATAAATGGGACTACAAAACTCTTTATGATGAAATCTGATATCCTTTCAGGTTTCAGTTCCATAAAGGTCTGCACATCATATAAAGTCGACGGAAGGGATCAAAATGAAATACCCTTCGATAATCATGCTGAGATCGATCCAGTTTATGCAGAACTCCCCGGATGGGATGAAGATATTACCGGGATAAGAGATTATGACATATTACCTGAAAATCTCAAGAAATACGTGGAATTCATTGAAATACAGACTGGTATACCTGTATCTATTGTGTCTGTCGGACCCGACAGGAAAGCAACAATTTTCAGGTAACGCTCCTACTTACTGACGTACAGCCAGCTATCAATATCGACAGTATCCTGGAACAGGTTAAGCCGCTGTACTGCTTTTGAGAATTTGTCGTACGATTCAGCAACAACCAGTTCGAACTTACTGTCAGCCATCCTGATAACCTTAGTGTCATACCCTTGCTTCCTGTATTCTTCCGCCCATGCCTGAGCGAATTCCGGAGTAACAAAACTGCCCACAATGATATTGAATCTATTGAGGGCTTCAAAAGAGGCTTTTTCCTGTTCAGCCTGGAGGATGCTGTCCAGTCTGGCTTCCTCTATAGCCCGGATTCGGTTTTCAACTCTCTTCAATGAATCAGCCACCCTTATGCTGTCCTGCTGTGCCCTCAACATTTCAAGAGTTTTTCCCTTTTTCCCGAATAGCCCTCTTTCCCGTATTTTTTTACAGGAAGGAGATAAAATCAATAATACCACAATGCAGATGATTGGAAAATGTCTCATGATAAATTATTTTAATATTTACTGAGCTCCATTCTTCCAGTTGTTGAAGAATAATATCAAAAATACAAAATATTGAAAACCAATCCAAATGACAAAATTTTAATAACCCTGAGATAAATTCAAGGGTTTGCAGGGATTTTGTATATTAGTCGACTGAAACAGAAGTGCAATAATAACGAGGCTGTAAAACTAATAATTAGAATGTTCTTCCTTTGTGTGAAAGCCTCACTCATATAAAACCTTTGCCTGATGAAATCATTGATACAGTTTTTCGAGGAGAGTGCTGAAAAGTATGAAAGCAATGTTTATCTGTGGGAGAAACCCCAGGACAAATATGAAGGGACCACTTATGGTGAAACAAGAAAACAGGTTTATGAATTTGCCGCCGGACTGATAACTCTCGGGATAAGGCAGGGCGATAGACTCAGTCTTATTTCGGAAGGACGTAACAGTTGGGTTATCGGAGAACTTGGAATACTGTATGCCGGTGCTATAAATGTACCGCTTTCAGTTAAACTTACTCCTGAGGAAATCAAGTTCAGAATAAATCATTCAGAATCAAGAATGATACTGGCATCTTCAATACAGGTAAGCAAGATTAAACCTTTAATAAATGATTGCAAAACAATTGAAAAGATAATTCATTTCGACACACAGGAAGATTATTCGGAAAATGAAATTCATTTCAATGAGGTCAGAAAAGCCGGGCGAGAATGGCTGGAAAAGCCTGAGAACAGGTCCAGGTTCGAAGAAATCTACACTGGCATTAAACCCTCCGATTTTGCAAATATTTGTTATACATCAGGTACAACAGCCGATCCCAAAGGAATTATTCTGACTCACGGGAACTATGTGACAAATGTATATCAGTCATACAGTTTGATGGATATCCCTTCCTTTTATAAAACTCTTGTGATCCTCCCGTGGGATCATTCATTCGCTCACACATGCGGAATATATGCCTTTATGGGCAAAGGAGCAAGTATCGCATCTGTAAAATCAGGAAAGACTCCTATGGAAACACTCCGGAACCTTCCGATCTGCCTGAAGGATATAAAACCGAATATGCTAATGAGCGTTCCAGCCATTGCAAAAAATTTCAG
>CAZCQC010000445.1:0-5802 GCA_964500155.1 uncultured Rikenellaceae bacterium
GGAGACGATTTCTATCTTACAATTGTCCTGAAAGAATTGATGAAGCAGGATGTAACAGCAAGTAACATGTTTGAAGCCCTGAACCGTGACGGTCATATTGCTCTATACATAAATTTCGATTTCGGTAAATCAGCCATCAGAGATGAATCCAGACCAATCATCGACCAAATTGTCCTGATGATGAAATCAAATCCGGATCTCAGAATTGGAGTGGAGGGACATACCGATAATGTAGGTACACCGGCAACAAATAAAACACTCTCTGAAGCCAGGGCAAAATCAGTGGTTTCTGCAATTACCGATCAGGGTATATCTGCTGACCGTCTTAGTCCTGCAGGATACGGACAGGATAAACCTATTGGCGACAACAATACTGAAGAAGGAAGGGCTAAAAACAGGAGGGTTGAACTTATTAAAAAGTAAAACCCTATTCCCCGGATTTAGAAATAATTTCATAGACCCTAAACAGAAAGTGAGGTCAATCATGAAAGCTCTTAGTAAAATATTGACTTGCAGGGCATGGAAATTTGCCTTCATGGTGATTTTCTTTTCAGGTACATGTTTGATGCAGAATTATATACTTGCCCAGTATCAGGAAATGGTAGCTAAGCTGACTGAAGCTGAGATCATGACAGTACTTCCAATCCTGAAAGCAGAGGCTGCTCGATATACGAACTATGTGGAATCGACTGAAAAACTGATTGAATTGAAATATCAGTTGTTCCTTGATATCCAATCAGGTAAAACGGATCCGCTTGAGTGGCTACAAAAATATACAAAACGTATTATTGTACCGCCAGGAGCGATATATCTGCCAGATTGTTCAAGGGAAGAATCCATTAAAGGCTGGGAAATATTTATTGAAGATGAAGAATCAGGGGGAAAACCAACAGCGGTACCGACAGCTATATTCTCATTCGGAAAAGATTTTCCTGCTATCAATAAACATCTGCTTGAGGATAATATAACCAATGAAAGCTATAACAAGTTCACACAAAATCCCTATGATGATACCAATCCAGGCTTTGAAAAGATGAGATCATTTATTAAAGAGGCGGACTCATTCTACACCAAAAACGGATTTTCAATCCATTATAGCGACTTCCTCCCCGTTGCCACTGCCTTTAGTTTCTCTCATCCATTGGATGAAGGAGTAATCTCAGGCTTTCTGAATATGTTCGATTGGACATTTCTCGATCCTTCTCATCCTGATGTGCTTAAGCAATGCAGATCATATATAATGGGACCAGTCATTGAAATCAGAGCCAAGAATGAATTACTGGATAAATTCGTTGGTTCCGTGGCTGAGAACAACTTAAACGATAAAAATAAAGGAAATAGTTTGAAAAAGGCTGGTATTACGGAAGACAGGTACGGTTTAATAGTTGGTTCCCTCCTTATGGTGCGTCGCGACAGTGAAAACCCGGAAGGTATTGAGGTACCCTCTCTTGATTTCACCCCGACAACCCAGGAAGAGAAGGAATTGGCTAAAGCTGTTGAAATGATGAGACATGATGCCCTTGCAAGAAAAGACAATGTGAAATTATATAATAAACTCAGGACAGAACTTGATCCGATTCTTGATATCCTTGAGAAGTATATGGGAGGGGAATGAATACTTGCAACTGGTTGTTGATTTAAACAAATATAATTATGCTGGAAATTCCCGAATCACGAACAATCAGCCTGCAGGCAGGTAATACCCTGACAGGCCGAAGGATTGCCGAAGTATTTAATGCTACAAGTCCTCATAAGTTTGCATTTTATTATGGCGATCCTGCAGGATATGCTGAAATTCTTACAGGAAGACAGGTTATGTCAACAAAAGGACATGGAATGTTTGTTGACATCTGTTGTGATGAGAATACTTACATTTCTATTGGTGAGGGGACAAATATGAGATATTATTTACCATCAGAACAACCGCCTGACAAATACCAGATGCTGATTGTATTTGACGATGACAGATTTGTTGCCTTTAATGTTGCAATGTATGGAGGAATATGGGTATATAAAGGCATTTTCGATAATCCTTATCACCAGCTCAGTCTTAAAAGCATTTCACCGCTTGAAGATGACTTTGATGAAGTTTTCTTTGACAACATTCTAAAAAGTGCATCAAAGGATCTTTCTGCCAAGGCTCTTCTGGCTACCGAACAACGGATTCCGGGCATAGGTAATGGAGTATTACAGGATATCCTGTTTAATGCCGGTATTCATCCCAAACGCAAAAAATCGTCTTTATCCGATTCTGAAAAAACCCGGCTGTTTCAAAGTCTTAAAACAACTCTGAAAAATATGACTGATCTAGGTGGAAGGGATACTGAAAAGGATTTTTTCGGGAATAGCGGAGGATATAAAACTAAACTCTCTAAAAATACGGTAAAGCATCCTTGTCCAAATTGTGGAGATCTAATCAAGAAAGATGCTTATCTTGGCGGTGCTGTATATTACTGTCCAACCTGTCAGAAACTTTGAGATGGCAACAGAAATCTACTATCATAAAACTGCCGGAGGTAAAAAAGTTGCTGAAATTCTTCCCGGATCTGAACTAATTTACAGCCCTGATGATATACTGGATATTATGGCTGAAGCTCGTCTTAATGATAGTGGAAGAATGATTATTTATGATAATAGTCTCACCCCGGACTTCTTTGATCTTAAAACAAAAGTCGCCGGTGAGATACTGCAAAAGTTCTCCAATTACAGGATGAGGCTCGCTATTGTTGGTAATTTCTCGGGATTTGAAAGTAAAAGCCTCAGAGATTTCATCAGGGAAAGTAACAGAACAGGAACAATTAATTTTGTTGGAACCATTGATGAAGCATTGTTAAAACTGGATCGCTGAACATAACGATCTATGAATAGAATCAAGGTTTTTAAAGGGAAAGATGGACTTGCAAAGTTCTTTTTAATTTTCGGTATCTTATTTACTTTGGCCGGACTTGCATTTTTTATTATTTATACTATAACCGGATTCAATTTCCATTTCCCCTCCGGAGACTGGAACTCTGTTCTGTTTATATTCCAGGGGATACTGTTCATAATAATGGGAAGTTCTTATCTGAAAAGCAGGAAGTATTTCCTTGAATGGGACGAAAGGGAATTACGGTTTTTACTGCCCGATACCAAAGGTGTTGAAACTATAATAATTGATGAGATACAGTCAGTTTCCATAAAGCTTTTTGAAATTGAGCTGAAGTTGAATAATGAAATCAGGACTCTGAATCTTGAGGATCTTCAGTTTGAGGATATTAAGAAAATCAAGGAAAAACTGGAAAGCTTAAGAAAATAACCAAAGAATCCAACTACAACTCAAATCTTTTCGAAGCAAACAGTCGGATCAGGTCTATAGTTTCATCAATTCCGAGAACCGACGAGTTGATACATAAATGATATGATTCAGCTACTCCCCAAACTTTGTTGCTGAAATAGTTATAATACCCTGCCCTTTTTTTATCGTTCTTTTCAATATAATCCACGGCCTTTTCAGCAGTAATCTTTTGTAAATCGGCAACCCGCTTAATACGGTCTTTCATATCCGCGAAAATAAATACATTCAGGCAGCGCGGATAACCGGATAGAACATAATCGGCACATCTGCCCACGAACAGGCTTGATCCCTTTTCTGCCAGTTTACGGATGACATCGCTTTGTATCTTGAACAATGTTTCATTGTTCAGATAATAAGTAGAAAAAGGTTCCTCCGTGATGGTTCCACGCAAACCAAAAAGTCCGCCGAATATAGAGTAGCTTTTCTTTTCATCTGCCTGTTCAAAATACTCTTTTCCAAGTCCGCTCTCCTGCGCGGCAATTTGAATCAGCTCTTTATCGTAAAAAGGTATACCAAGCTGAGCGGCCACCTTCTCTCCTATTATCCGGCCGCCACTACCAAGCTGCCGTCCAATTGTAATAATATAATCTTTATTCATATCTGGATAGCTTAAAAATTAAGGTCAGAATTACTGTTTTACATAAGATTTACGGTACTGTGTTACAAGCAAATAGGCAGCTATTATGCTTGAAAGCAAGTCAGATGAGGGCATGCTGTACCAAACTCCCTTTATCCCGAAAATTGAGGGCAAGATCAACAGGCAGGGCAACAGGAAGAGTACCTGTCGTGTAAGTGACATAAATATAGCTTTGCCCGCCATCCCTATACTTTGAAAGAAAGTGGAGGCGACCATCTGAAAACCTACTATGGGGAAAAATATCATGACAATCCGTAAGCCCGGTACAACTATATTAATCAAATCTTCCTCCGTGGTAAAAGCCGATGCCACTGCATGCGGAAAGATTTCACTAATCAGAAAACCCACAGTCATCACAGCAGTGGCAAGTAAAACCGTTAATTTCATAACTGTGTTTACCCTGTCGAATTGTTTTGCACCGAAGTTATAACCCGCTATTGGCTGCATCCCCTGGGTCAGTCCAAAAACGACCATAGCAAAAAGAGCTGCCACACGGTTTATTACCCCGAAAGCTCCAACAGCCAGATCGCCACCGTGTTTAATGAGGTTTTGATTAATAATTATTACTATTATGCTGCCTGCAGTATTCATAAGGAAAGGAGCAAGCCCGATAGACATGGAATCCGTTACTATCTTACGTTTTAACCTGAATGACCCTTTCTGGAAATGAATATAATTTTGCTTGTTCCTGAAATAACTGAACTGCCATATCAGCATTGATGTCTGAGCAATGACTGTCGCAAGGGCAGCACCACGAATACCCCATTTAAACCCAAAAATGAAGAGTGGGGCAAGCATTCCATTGATGATAACTGATATAATAGTGGCATACATTGATCTTTTCGGATTGCCGGTGGCTCGCATCAAGGCATTTAAACCGAAATACATATGAGTTACTATATTACCAAGCGTTATTATAGTCATAAAATCGCGGGCATAGGGCAAAGTCTCAGAACTTGCCCCGAAAAATATGAGTATCTGATCAAGAAAAAGAAGAACAACAAAAGTGTAGGCCAATCCAAAGATCAGGTTCAATACCAGAACATTTCCAAGTATTTTATTTGCAGTAGAGTAGTCCTTCTGACCCAACCGGAGTGACATAAGAGCTGAAGCTCCGACCCCGACCAGGGTACCGAAAGCAGCTGAGAGGTTCATAAGTGGAAAAGTGATAGCAAGTCCCGAAATTGCAAGGGCTCCAACTCCATGACCGATAAAAATGCTGTCGGTAATATTGTAGAGCGACATGGCTGTCATGGCAATTACTGACGGTATGGCATATTGCAGAAGTAAACTCCATACACTTTCGTTTCCAAGTGCGATAGGCGATCCTTTTTGTACCATTTGATTTTCAATACAACATTCTTACCCTGATAGTCCCCTCTATAGCTTTAAGCTCATCCAGTATAGCTGAACCAAGACAGCTTTCGGTATCAACTATTACATAGCCTATTTCGGGGTCTGTCTGGAGATACTCACCTGCAATATTAATTCCCTTGGAAGTAAAAACATAGTTAACCTCTTTCAGGATGCCGGGTTCATTTTTATGTATGTGGAGAAATCTCTGGGCATCGTTATTTGGCTGAAGGGAGATTTGAACAAAATTGGTTGCACCGATAGTTGCTCCGGTATCGCTGTATTTTACAAGCTTTTCAGCAACTTCCGTACCTATATTTTCCTGCGCTTCCACAGTACTGCCTCCAACATGAGGCGATAAGATAACATTATCGAATTGCTGAAGTTCTGAAATAAACGGATCACCGTTTGAAGCGGGTTCATCAGGAAAAACATCGAGGGCGGCACCCAGGAGATGACCTGATTTCAATGCACCTGT
>CAZCQC010000446.1:0-7959 GCA_964500155.1 uncultured Rikenellaceae bacterium
TGCCATTGCTGATAATGGTGGTAACAGCTATTGCATGTTATGCCATGACTCTCGCTCCGGTTACATGGGTACTACTCTCCGAAATTTTTCCTAACAGGATCAGGGGATTTGCAATGTCGGTAGGGACTTTCGCCCTCTGGGCAGCCTGTTTCGTACTCACCTATTCATTCCCGCTCCTGAACAAGATACTAATGGCCTCAGGAACATTCTGGCTTTATGGTTTTATATGCATCCTGGGCTTCTGGTTCATCCTTAAAAAACTTCCTGAAACCAAGGGTAAGTCGCTTGAAGAGATTGAACACGAAATGACTTAGGAATGTATTATGTATTATAGGCGATGTAACTATTGGAATGAGGTATCGGGTACGAGGTACGGGGATGATTTTTAGGCTCCCCTCCTTGGAGAGCCTGCCCCGCTTTGGCGGGGGGCGGGGGGTGGGTAAATAATATGATTAATAATTCAATATGAAAAAATTACTTTTTCTTCTGATACTAATTGCTGGATGTACCAGGCAGCAAATAAATATCCGTGAGGAATTATCACTTGCGGGAACCTGGGGATTCAAAATTGACTCTCTTGATCAGGGTGTTGAACAACAGTGGTTCAATAATGAATTCAGTGAAACGGTTTCACTGCCCGGCTCAATGGCAGAAAACGGAAAGGGGAATGAGGTTACACTGAAAACCGACTGGACCGGAGATATTGTCGACCAATCATATTTCACAGAAGAAAAATACGAAAAGTACAGGCAGCCGGGAAACATAAAGATTCCGTTCTGGCTCAAACCGGTTAAATATTATAAAGGTGCAGCATGGTATCAGAAGGATGTTGCGATACCAGAAGAATGGACCGGTAAACGGATCGTACTATCGCTCGAGAGATGCCATTGGGAATCAACACTTTTTGTCAATGATAAGAAAGCAGGTTCTCTGAACAGCCTTTCCACTCCACATGAATACGATATAACCGACCTGCTGATAACCGGCACAAACAGGATGACTGTAAGAATTGATAACCGTGTCATAATTCCTGTTGGCGTCAATTCACACAGCATCAGCGACCATACCCAGTCGAACTGGAACGGAATTACCGGTTCGATAAAAATGATTGCAACCTCAAAGGTCTTTATTGATGACATTAAGATCTTTCCTGATCTTGAAAAGAAAATTGCAAAGGTAACTGTGAGTATCCGGAATCCTTATAACATCGATTTTAAAGGCAAGCTGACTTTGCAGGCACAATGTCCTAATTCAGCCAGGGACCGTAAACTCCCGGGTAAAAATGTAACAATTGTTACAAAATCAGGAGAGCAGCAGGTTATTCTTGAATATGAAATCCTGAATCCACAGTTATGGAGTGAGTTTACTCCTGATATTTACAGGATGTCAGCTGTTCTGAAAGAAAAGGGCAAAGTAATTGATAATAAATCGGTTGACTTTGGTTTCCGGGAGTTCAGAACAAATGGGACCAGGTTTGAGGTGAACGGCCGCCAGGTGTTCCTCAGGGGTACGACCGAATGCTGTATTTTCCCGTTAACCGGATATCCTCCTGCAGATACGGCATCATGGGCGAAAATTCTTCAGACGTGCAGGGATTATGGTCTGAATCATATGCGTTTTCATTCATATTGTCCTCCTGAAGCAGCATTTATTGCAGCCGATAAGCTGGGTATCTACTTTCATGTTGAATGTAGTTCATGGGCAAATCAGGGAACATCAATCGGTGATGGAGGTCCCGTTGACAAATTTATTTACGAGGAGGGCGACAGGATATTAAGGGAATACGGCAACCACCCGTCCTTCTGCATGCTTGCTTACGGGAATGAACCGGCGGGCCGAAGCCAGAATAAATTTCTGGGAGAACTGATCACATACTGGAAGGCAAAAGATAACAGGAGGGTTTATACTTCGGGGGCAGGCTGGCCAATAATTCCGGAAAATGATTATAACCTTACTCCGGAGCCAAGGATACAACATTGGGAGGAAGGATTGAAGAGCATCATTAATTCAGAATCTCCCCAGACAAAGTTTGATTTCCGGGATTTTGTGTCTCAATACAAAATACCTTCAGTTGGGCATGAAATCGGACAATGGTGTGTTTATCCCGATTTTAAGGAAATGCTTCAATATACAGGTGTCTTGAAACCTTCAAATTTCGAGATTTTCAGAGAGACTCTTGCAGAAAACAAAATGAGTGGTCAGGCAGAGGACTTTCTCATTGCCTCAGGCAAGCTGCAGGCTTTGTGTTATAAAGCAGACATTGAAGCCGCGTTGCGGACTCCAGGCTATGCCGGTTTCCAGATGCTTCAGCTGCATGATTTTCCGGGACAGGGGACGGCCCTGGTAGGGATCCTGAATCCATTCTTTGAAAGCAAAGGATTTATCAGTTCCGAGGAATTCAGGATGTTCTGCAGCCAAACAGTTCCCCTGGCAAGAATTGAGAAAATGATCTATAAAACAGATGAGATAATAAAAGCTGATATCGAGATCTCTCATTTTGGTCCCAAACCCATTTTTAATTCAACGATTCTATGCAATCTTATTAATTCTGAAGGTGAAGCTATTCATCAGCAGGTTTTTAATAAGGACACTATCGCAATCGGAAACTGCATACATGTCGGAACTTTTACGTTCGATCCGGCCGGAATTATAAAAGCGCAGAAGCTGACCCTGGTGGTATCAATCCAGAATACTGATTACATAAACAAATGGGATTTCTGGATCTATCCGGTTCAAAATATAATTGACAGAGGTAATGTCATGATAACTGATAAACTTGATAAGAACTGTGTTGAGACTCTCAATGAAGGAGGTTCCGTGCTGTTGATGACATACGGCAAAGTAGCAAAAGATAAGGGAGCTCAGGTAGCTATCGGATTTTCGAGCATCTTCTGGAACACAGCCTGGACAAATAATCAGGCACCGCATACCCTTGGAATTCTGTGCGACCCGGGGAATCCCTTTTTCAGAGAGTTCCCGACCGAATTTCACAGCAACTGGCAATGGTGGGATCCTGTATCACATTCACAGGCAATGATACTTAACGGGTTTCCGGATGATCTTAAGCCCCTGATTCAACCAATAGATACATGGTTTGAGAACAGAAGGCTGGCTCTGGCCTTTGAGGGAAAAGCGGGCCAGGGGAAACTAATGGTTTGCAGCATTGATCTGAAAGAAGTCTCTGAAGATAGAGTTGCATCAAAACAATTATTGCTTTCGGTACTGACTTACATGAATAGTGATAGATTTAATCCTCAGACAGATATTGATATAAATCAGGTCAGGAATCTTATAAGCAATTAATTAAATCTCTGTGTCTCTCTGTGTCCAGGTCTTTGCCCCCCAGCCCCCCCTGAAGGGGGGTTGAAGTCCTGCTCGATCTTAAGCCCCCTTTAGGGGGTTGGGGGCATAAATTGCACAGAGTTACACAGAGGATTTATATTGATTGAAATATTCTATTTTTCTGATTACCTTGGTAAATTATTTGAAAGTAAAACATTAAAAACAATAAGTCATGGAATTAATCACAATCGGCTTTATAATTATCGTTGCAGCTCTTTTTGCAGTTAAGACCGTTCCTTATATGCGGGATAATAAATCTAAAGTACTTACAGCAGCCGGTCTGATCTTTCTGTTGCTTTTTCTGTTTGCATCAGTCAAACAGGTTGAGCCCGGGATGGTTGGCGTTAAAAAGTTATTCGGTAAAGTAAGCAACAACACTCTTGAGAGTGGATTAAACTTTATTAATCCTTTAGTCAAGGTTGTCATGTTCGACATTAGAACAGAGAATTATACAATGTCAGGGGTTCATGATGAGGGAGCAGTCCGTGGAGATGATGCAATACGGGTTTTGTCGGCAGATGGACTGGAAGTGATAGTCGATCTTACAGTGCTGTACAAAGTAGTTCCTTCGGAGGCACCAAGGATACTCAAGGAGGTAGGCACCGATTACAGGAATGTTATTGTTCGCCCGATCTGCAGAACCGGGATCAGGAATAATGCAGTTTATTATGATGCCGTATCATTATACTCAACAAAAAGAGATGAGTTTCAGAACAGGATCTTTTCAGCTATTGAATCCAACTTCAAGGAGCGTGGACTTCTGCTCGAACAACTTTTAATCAGGAATCTTACTCTGCCTGAATCTGTTAAGGCTGCCATTGAATCAAAGATAAACGCTGAACAGGAAGCCCAGAAGATGACATTTGTCCTTCAGAAAGAAAGACAGGAAGCTGAAAGGAAGAGAGTTGAGGCCCAGGGTATAGCCGATTATCAGAAAATACTAAGCTCGGGGCTGAGTGACAGGCTGTTGCAATATGAAATGATAAAGGCAATTACTAATTCCCCGAATGCAAAGTTGATAATAATGACTAATGAAAAGGGTCTTCCGATTATGGTGGATACAAAATAAAGCCAATGCCCCCCACCCCCTGAAGGGGGGGCTTTAAATAAGTCCCCTTAAGGGGATTTAGGGGCCGCTGAGAAGTCACAGAGATCCACAGAGTAATTATAATCAGGAATACTTCTTAACTCTTTTTTCGATCTTTCTTCTGATCCTTTCGTAGGAAATCGGCGGTCCGGTCATGATCTCTTTTCCATCGACGTACACTGCATCATTGATACCCCATTCATTAAGGATATTGCTGTCGTTTGTGTCAAATTCGTGTAGCTCAATCTTACCAGGAAAATCCAATGCAGCTCTTTTCGCTCTTTCACATGTGATGTTCATCGACTGGCACCAGCCATTCCTTAACAATGTCAGGTTGACCTTATCTCTTCCTTTTTCAGGTTTTTTAACAGGTTTTCTGAAAAGCGGAGGAATGGCATTCTCATTGAATGGTTTCCACAAGAGCCTCAGGATCCCGCTTTTATCTGCTACTTTATAGCCATATTTTTTGAACCATGATGCTTGCATAAACACAGGAATAATAAGACCCCAGGTTACAAGTCCATTGGCACCTGACTGTTTAGCATCTTCCTCGGCAGCTTTTAACAGAGCATTCCCCATCCCTTTTTTCCGGTAATCACCACGCCCTTTTTTATGACCATGAACCCAGATGCACAGCACTACATAGAGGTTCCTGCCTTCATATATTGAATGCTCAATAGGTATATACTGTATCATGCCGCCGATAACGTCATTATCGTCAACAGCGAACTTTACTTTCAGACCTTTATCTTTCATCTGGCCGTACCACTTTTGTTTGCAGTTGCCAGCTTCTTTCATATCGTCTGACCATTCCTCGAGACAGCAGAAATATTGATTTTCAGTTTCAGGGGTGATGTCGACTATTTTCATTGATTAAAACATATTTAAAACATTATTGTATATTAAACAGTGTCGCTGGCTTGTTACTTGTTGCCGGTTAAAATTCTGCTTATCAGTATTCTTCCTGATCAAAATTACACTATGAAATAACCAAAGTCAATTTTATTCAAGATATTTATATTTATTTGTTATTTCAAATTCACATTAAACACAAAATGATAACCCGGTTAAAAAAGGTACTTCTCAGTTGTTTAATCATTTTAATTTCCGCTGCTGTTATGAATTGCGATAGAAATCCTTCATCAGGTACAGAAGATTTTGATATTGTCATTTTGAACGGAAGGGTAATTGATCCGGAATCAAAGCTTGATGCAATCAGGAATGTGGGGATAAAAGAAGGTTCAGTTATAATGATCACTGAAAAGCCAATTAACGGAAGAACCACAATTGACGCCCGTGGTCTTGTTGTTGCTCCGGGTTTCATCGATATGCACCAGCATGGACAGGATCGGGAAAATTACACATACAAAGTTTTGGATGGCGTGACAACTGTCCTCGAACTTGAAATGGGTACGTCTGATGTTGACAGATGGTATTCAGAAAGGGAAGGCAATACATTTGTAAATTTTGGAGTAAGTGTTGGTCATGTTCCGTTAAGGATGGAAATAATGCATGATCCGGGGGGATTTGCTCCAGTTTCTGATGCAGTTTACAGAAGTGCCTCTGATTTGGAGATCGGGATGTTAAAAAATGGTATTGAACATGGATTAAACCGGGGTGCCCTGGGAGTAGGTTTTGGATTGATGTACACTCCAGCCGCCAGCCGATGGGAAATTTTGGAAATATTCAGAATTGCAGGCAGGACAAAAGCTCCATGTTATGTGCATATGCGTTATGCAGGACTTAAGGAGCCAAACAACTGTATTGCAGCGTTGGAGGAGATAATTTCAGCAGCTGCTATTACCGGCGCTCCTCTTCATGTTGTGCATATAACAAGTCTGGGATTCAGCTATACTCCATATTTGCTTCAGATGATCAAAGAGGCTCATTCCCGGGCTATTGATATTACAGTTGAATGTTATCCTTATACAGCGACGCAAACAACTATCGAATCTGCTGTTTATGATGAAGGATGGCAGGAATCATTTGGAATATCCTTCAGTGATCTGCAATGGGCAGCAACTGGCGAACGCCTTACAGCAGAGAGTTTTGCACAATACAGAAAAACAGGTGGAATGGTTATAGCGCATTCGATTTCTGAAGATATTGTGAAATCAACAATCTCAGATTCAATTGTAATAATTGCCAGTGATGGTGTGCTGGAGGGGGGGAAGGGGCATCCCAGAGGAACTGGAACATTTGCAAGGGTTTTAGGAAAATATGTAAGGGAAGAAAAGCTCATATCACTTAAGGAGGGATTGCGTAAAATAACCCTGATGCCGGCACAAAGACTTGAAAAAATTGCTACTTCATTTAAGAATAAAGGCCGCATCTGCACCGGAGCCGATGCAGACATAACCATTTTTGATCCTGAGCAGATAATTGACCAGGCTACTTATGAAGAACCTGCAAAATATTCCAAAGGGATTTCTTATGTTCTGGTAAACGGAAAGATTGTTGTTAATAATGGTCAATTGCAGGACGGTGTTTTTCCTGGAAAAGCTGTCAGGGGAATTATTAAGTAATTTTTGTCACAAAAAACTTTTTGTTCATCAAATAAGCCGGAGCTTCAGATATCAAAATCACTCTTCCCTACTAATCATGTAATTAGTGCTTTAACTGTTATTGTTGAATAGAAATCAGCATTTAGCAAGAATTGCTGGTAAATTTTCCCGTCATTTTGATGAATATACCAGATAATCTTACCACCCGCTCAAAGCTGTAAATAATCATCCTGATTTTGTTGACAAAGAGGCAGTAAAAGTGCTTCATTTTCCCATTAATTGAGGATTATCATATTCCTTAAGATATATCTGTGTTGTAAATTTAGCTCATGGCAAAACGCCAGGATTTTGTTTTTCATTTATATGCAGGTATAATTCATTTATGAAACGTATTTTTCTCTTAATTTTAATAGGGATTTCCCTTTCATGCAGCTCAGGGAAAAAATCGTATTCCCTTTTAAGGAGCGACGAAATGGCTGTTACAAGAAAAAATGTCGGTTATTTTATTGATTACAGTCATACCGGACCGGAGATATTCGGAGGAGTTCATCTAATATGGATCAGAACAACCCAATTCAATACATTTGGAAAAATATCGGCATATGGAAAAGAATGCAAATTCAATCCAGGTGATAAAATCTACATAAAAAGAATGTATTCCAACCCGGGGCCTTATGGCAACTGGGAGTATCAGGTTGAAAACGATTCTTCAGTTGTTTACCGGTTGAGTAACTACCGGTATGAGAATAATGTACTGGTGCAGGCTACGTTCTGATTGAGGGATTAACTTCGTTGATCCCCGTGGGGAAATCCTGCAAAGCCAAAGCAAACCTGGTTTTTCTGTGAAAAACCAGGTAATTTTGTTTTTTGAATGTCCTTTACAAAACACGTTTTGTTCGGCCATTCCAAAAACAAAATCCTCCGCCGATTGGCGGAGGATTTGCTTTGCATTTGCGGAGAGAGGGGGATTCGAACCCCCGGTACCCTTTTGAGGTACACACGCTTTCCAGGCGTGCCAATTAAACC
>CAZCQC010000447.1:0-6138 GCA_964500155.1 uncultured Rikenellaceae bacterium
CCGACCCCTTCCTTACCAAGGAAGTGCTCTACCCCTGAGCTACTCTGGCCTCAAAAAGTGAGCGGGAGACGGTACTCGAAACCGCGACCCTTAGCTTGGAAGGCTAATGCTCTACCAACTGAGCTACTCCCGCTTAATATCATCCAAGAGGTCCGTAACACAGTCTCCAATTCTGAAGGAAACGGACGGCTCTGTCTTAAGTGGGGAGAGCAGGATTCGAACCTACGAAGGCATTCGCCAGCAGATTTACAGTCTGCCCCAGTTGGCCACTTTGGTATCTCCCCCTTGAAACAGAGTCTGTCTCTTAAGACACACATTTATAACTCTTTCAAGAGCCGATGAAGGGATTCGAACCCCCGACCTGCAGATTACAAATCAGCTGCTCTGACCAACTGAGCTACATCGGCAATTTAAAGAACGCCCCGACAGGCCTTTACATACCCTCAAAAATCGGTCTGCAAATGTATGAAATTAAAATTCATTTATCAAAATAATCGATTTTTTTTTTGAACAGGTGGGGATCAGGCTCCCCGCTTCTTCTGGTTATGCTTGGTTATCTGTTTCTTAAGAGCATTTATGGCCTGGTCCGTAGCCTCTTCAAAAGTCTTGCTTTGCTTCCTGGCAAACAAGGGTGCACCTCTCAAATCAAGCTTAATTTCGCTGATTTTATTCTTTCGCTCCTGATCATTATCAAGTCTCAGGTACACTTCAGCATTAACAATTCCGTCCCCGATCTGGGTTAGTTTTTCTAATTTCTGATGAACAAAATCAATTAGCTTTTTGTCGGCATCAAACCTCACTGAGTGAATCTGAACATTCATAGTAGTACCTCCTGTTTAATTAATTAATAATTAAGCCCTTGGATGAGCCTGTTTATATATTCTCCTAAGCTTTTCAAATGAATTGTGCGTATATATCTGGGTGGCGGAAAGATTCGCATGACCCAGAAATTCCTTAATTGAATTCAGATCTGCCCCATTATTGAGCATATGAGTGGCAAATGTATGTCTGAGTATATGCGGACTCTTTTTTTCGATAGTTGTCACTATTGAAAGATATTTCTTTACAGTATTATAAACATATTTATCGTACAACTTGTTCCCATTATTTCCCAAAAAAAACCAATCCGCCTTAATATCAGGGAATTGATTATTACGGACCCTTACATACTCTTCGAGCCTTAATGTAAATGGTTTGAGAAGAGGTATTATCCTTTGTTTGTTCCTTTTTCCGGTAACTTTCACAGTGGCTTCCCGGATATCCACGTCAATATCGTGGAGGCCTGTAAGTTCAGCCCTTCTCATTCCGGTGAGGTACAGCATTTCAATTATGGTCCTGTTCCTTATTCCGTCGAAATCGGTGCCAAAATCATGCTCGTCGAGCAACCTGTCCAACGACCCCTCCTCCACAAAGACTGGCAGTCGTTTTTTCATCTTTGGGAGTACAATCTTTTCAAGAGGATCATTTTTAGTAAAACCCTCTTTGCGGAGATATCTGTAAAATACCCTCAGGGACGATATTTTCCGGTGGATGCTTACCGGAGAATAGCCGCTTTCAATAAGAGATACAATCCAGGACCTTACATCATGAGATACAACATCTTCAGGCCTGCTGTGCAGATCCTGCAATGTTATGTGATTGTCGAACTGATCGAGATCGTTTATGTAAGATCTTACAGTTAGCGGTGAATACCGTTTTTCGATTTTCAGATACTGTAAGAATGATTCCTTATGATCCATAAAGGAACCTCCTTATATGTTATTATTAAATAGAAAAACAGGTCAGAGGATTACTCCTCACTTTCCTGTAGCTTCTGAACATATACAGCCTTCTTGATTTCTTCTCTCCGGCGTACTGAAGGTTTAACGAAAGCCTGACGTGAGCGCAGTTCACGGATAACACCAGTCTTTTCAAATTTCCTTTTGAACTTTTTCAGAGCTCTTTCAATATTCTCGCCTTCTTTTAATGGTACAATGATCATGGTAAATAATTCAGTTTTTAAACGAGGCGCAAAGTTAGAAATAGAAAAAAACTTTTCAAAATTTTTAAGGCAATAATTTTATCATTTAAATATAATTTAAAGGATTTAACATATTATGGATGCAGAATTCCATCATAATGAGATTTACTAAAGTTAGTAATTTTATTTATGGATTCAAAATAATGAGGTGTTAAATATTGGTTAAAATTTCATAGTCTCCCTTTGAATGGAAATGGGCCACACCAAAGTCCCCCTTTGAAGGGGGTCAGGGGGATGTTTTTCTTTTTTCAATCTCCAAAATAACAGACTGAATACTCCTTAAAACGTCATTCATAAATTTCTTAACATCATCATCAGAAAACCTGACTATACTAATCCCTTTTCTTTCTAACCTCTTTTGTCTCAATTCGTCCCTTATGAAATTATAATCGTGAGTACTGCCATCAACCTCAATTGCAAGGCTTAATTCATGACAGTAAAAATCGACAATAA
This sequence comes from uncultured Rikenellaceae bacterium, assembly GCA_964500155.1. Taxonomy (GTDB): domain Bacteria; phylum Bacteroidota; class Bacteroidia; order Bacteroidales; family VadinHA17; genus LD21. The sequence continues at coordinate 2,474 of CAZCQC010000447.1, forward strand.
ATTCATCTATCGGTACCTGTCTGTGAAATTCATAGCCTAAGACTCTGTTCTTTATATTTTTCCACAATAAAATCTCGGCTAAAGTGCTGTTTTGACGCAATTGTCGTGCCAGTGATTTTAACCTTGGATTATAGGAAATAATTTGATTTTTTGACATATTTAATCACTTTACATCCCCCTACCCCCTTCAAAGGGGGACTTTGTTACTTTGGTATCCCCTTCAAAGGGGGACTTATCGACCTTTCCTTCTTCAAAAGAGGAGTTAATTACCAAAATCCAGATACGCACCTATTTTCCTTGCAGTTTCCGGTGAAATGAGTTTGTTTTCTGTCATATCCCTTATGTCAGTAATCTTACCTTTAAGTTCCCGGTATTTAAGGATTGCAGATACTTCATTCCTCTTGAAATACGGATGCCTTATAAGCACTTTGAAATCTGCTTCGTTGATCATGATTTTCCTTACCTCAAGTGAATCTGCAAATACCCGTGGGGAGATCATATCAAATGTTTCTTCAGTAAGTCCGTAAACTTCCCTAAGCTGTTCTGAACGCACAAATCCTCCTAAAATATTTCTGTATTTTATGATACGGCCCGAAAGAACAGGCCCGATTCCCGGAAGGGCTTCCAGTGAACTCGAATCACAGTTGTTGAGGTTTAAAAGGTTTTTTTTAACGTAATAAGTTTTTACCTGTTTTTGTTCACTGTTTGCCCGATTACCTACTTGTTGCCAGGCGCTGTCAGGTTTAATTTCGATTAATTCTAACGGAATCTCTTTAAGGGAGATCTCATGAAAAGGGAAAACATACCTGATCCCGGTTATAATCACTATTATATTAAGCAGAATAAAAGTCGATCTCCTTTCGCTCCTTGAATACCCGAACCAATTCCTGAAGAAATCCTTAAATGGATCCATATAAATGAAAAGTGCAGTGAGACTGAATGCAATATAAGAAATTCCGGAATCAATCGGAAATTAAGTTGAATAAATTTTAGGGGATAATGTAGATGAGGGTCAGAATGGATATCCAATACCCAGAACAAATGTCAGATCATCCCTGAAATCATACCTCCTGCTCATTAAAATCCATTTCGATCCGTTTGAAATTGAAGGGTCACGCAGTTTCAGACCCATGTCCAGCCTGGCTGTTACGAAACTAAAGTCGAAACGTAACCCTGTTCCGGTTCCCACAGCAATATCATTAAAAAATTTACCGAATCTGAACCTGGCTCCCGAACGCGATGCGTCCTCGTTAAATGTCCAGATGTTACCAGCATCGACAAACAATGCTCCTTCGAGTATCCAGAATAATTTAAATCTGTATTCAGCATTGGCTTCCAGCTTAATATCAGCTGTCTGATTGATGAAATCTATCGTATCAGGGACAATATAAGAACCCGGACCAAGTGATCTGACCTGCCAGGCTCTGATCCCGTTGGAGCCTCCTCCGAAATATTGTTTTTCGAATGGAATTGCCTTTGAATTTCCATACGGTATACCTATTCCCGCAAAACCCCTGTAAACGATAGAACTTGCATCATTCAGGATTACGTTATACCTTATATCCAAATCAGTACGTATGTACTGCGCAAAAGGCTGGCCGAAAAAATTCAGGGCTCCTTCACTCTTCTCTGCCCCTGCAATTTTACTTGCCAGCGACAGTATATTACCAGCAGCTTCAGCATTAATCCTAAGGAACAAATAGTCTCTCGATTTCTGAATTTTCTGGTTGTTATAAATAAATGAATAGTTACCGCCAAGTATCAGCACATCCTTATAACTGTTCTTAAGGTAGGAAGAGACGTCGATCATCTTCTGGAACCCGGTGTCAATTTTAATCATGTTAACCAGGTTGAGCTGAACAGGATTCACAATATGAGTTTTGTAGTTGCGGGCTGCCCAGTTATATCCGAAAGTTGCATTGGCCATTGTCCTTGTAAAGGAGGCCACATCCTGGTAGTTATATGCCGCCAGAATAGTTGTGGTGGGGTTATAGGTCTTTATGAATCCTTCTTTCCTGATAAACGGAACGAGGAATTTCGGCAGACGCAAGGTGGTTTCCAACCCATATTCCTGTGTGCTTCGTAGTTTTGTATTTTTCTGTGTCATAGCTTCGAATGCACCCTTAAGCTTCACATTGAACTGCTCGGCACCATGAAGAAGGTTTTTATGCTGATATATAAGGTTCAGTGCTCCTCCGAAATTACCTGCTGTATTTGTACCCTCAAGCTCCACATTGAACGACTGCTGGCTAAGTAAAGTAAGCTGAATATGGCAATTCAGGAACGACAGTGATTCCTGACTGCCCTCAGGGGCCTCTGTTTCATTAAAGAAAATGTTCACAAGACGGTAAGTCTTCAGAGTCATGAGGTGACTCTGCGTCTGTTCAGTATTTGAGATGCTGTAACCTGAGCCTGGTTTCAGGTAAAGTGACTGAAGGATCAGATCGTACTTTATAGGTGATTTCCTTTGTCCTGAAATGAAAAAGTAACCATTGTAATTCACTGTATCGAGGCTGTTTAGATACGATTCTCCACCTTCAAGAACATCTTTCTGAACAAAATCAGGATATATATAAACATTTTTTATCTGATAGCCAGAATGAGGAACATAGGTGATCCTGTTATAGATGTCGGTTTTCTGGAAATTATGGATCTCGTAATAAAGATTTACCTGCCTGTTTCCAATTGTACTGTCTACCCTGAAGGCAATATGATCGGTTGAAAATGAGTAGAATCCATGATTTTTTACATAACGTTCAAAGCGGGTCCTTTCAGCCTGTAAAATACCTGCATCATAAGGTTTTCCCCTTTGGATAAGACAATTGGCAGAATCAAAATCAAAGAGTATCTTAAAAGTAGTATCGGCAATTTCATAATAAACGTTCCTGATTGTATAAGGCTCTTTCAGGCCGACATTATAAAAAACGTCCGATTTCCTTTTAACAGTTCTGACTGAATCGGTCACCCGGCTGTCAAAGAAACCTTTTGAGCCAATAAAATCCTCCAGTTGTTCCCTGCTTTTTTCAGTGGCATACCGGTCATAAATAACAGGTTCCTCTCCTATGTTTCTGAGCCAGGCATGAGGCCACTTTTGTTTTTCGAGGTTCGAAAGATTGTAAAGTCCAAGATGAAACCTTGCACCAAAGATCTGTTTATTGGGTTTTTGTTTAATATATGGAATCAGATCGGATTTGTTGATCCCTTCCCTGTCAACCTGAATGTAAATATTATTAAGAAGAGATTCACCCTGGGGGACATACTTGGTCGGATTACATGAGTATATGGCCGGAACAAGCAGAAACAGGAGATTTAATAACCCCGGAAAAATATTTCTTTTATTTGAACCGCTTTTTTCCAAAATTTGTACACTAAGCCTGAAGCAAATATATCAATAATAAAAAACAACTTTCAGCAGGCACCCTCTATATTAATTTCATCATTAATCAAAAGACATGCCACATCAAAAACAAGTTATTCAATGATCAGCAAAAACAGGATAAAATACATTCAATCCCTGCAGACTAAAAAAGTGAGGGATGAAGAACAACTTTATTTAATTGAAGGCGATAAACTGATAAAGGAGTATCTGCGTTCAGGCATGAGGCTGAAGTTCCTTGCTGCTGTACCTGAATTTACAGATTTACTGTTACCCCACGAAAAGGCAT
>CAZCQC010000448.1:0-14773 GCA_964500155.1 uncultured Rikenellaceae bacterium
CAGAATGTTCCTGACAATTCCCATATCAAATTTGATATGCTGGCTTCAATGAGCACATACCCGGGCCAGGCAAATGATCAGTTTTGGATCAGTCATAATTTCTACACCTATATCGTTACCAGTGACGGTACCGACAAGCATATTCTACATGAAAAATTCCAGGAAATGGTTATTAAATACGTGGGGCCACAGCTAAAAGAGATTATTGGTCAGACAATTGAAGATTTCAGGAAAGCCGGTAATGATTTCAGTTATGTCCTTGAACCATTAAAAGATATACACCTTAAGGGAGCACCACAGTATAATCTTGAATCCCCCGGTTCACTTACTACGGTATATATATTCTCCGTTATAGCAATACTGATACTTCTGGTCGCAATAATCAACTATGTTAACCTGGCCACTGCCAAATCGGCCGGAAGGGCAAAGGAAGTCGGTATAAGAAAGGTCTCAGGCGCGAATAAGCCGGGACTGATAATTCAATTTCTTGGGGAATCTCTGATTATTGTTGCGATAGCCGCTTTAATTGCGCTAAGCCTAGTATATTTAATAACGCCAGGTTTCAATCAACTGATTGGCAAAGAACTTTCCTTTAGTCTGATTGGCAATATAGTGGGGATATTATTATTAATTGCATTGGTAATAATTATCGGAATCTCTTCCGGGATCTATCCGGCCTTTGTCCTGGCATCATATAATCCGGTAGAAGTATTGAAAGGCACAATGAGTCCTGGTTCCATGTCAAAAAGATTCAGGGGATTTCTAGTGGTTTTTCAGTTTACTGTATCCATAGTAATAATCATCGGATCAATTGTTGTGTATAATCAACTTAATTTCATGACAAAAAAAGATATTGGATTCAGTAAGGAGAATCTGATTGTAATAAGCCGGGTTGATGCTTTCTGGAAGCAGATGGAATCATTCAGAACACAGCTCCTTGAGATTCCCGGTATTGAAAAAACCGGATTTTCAAGAGCTGTTCCGGGAACAGAATTTAACAATAATGCTTTCTTTAATGACGAAGATCCTGAAAAAAACACTTATCTTATTAATCAGACATCTGTAAGTTTTGATTTTCCTGAAGCCCTGGGGATCCAGCTTATGGAAGGACGTTTTTTTTCCCGCGAATATGGCTCAGATTCGACTTCAGTCCTGATCAATGAAGCCGCTGTCAGGTCACTTGGATTGAAGGATCCGGTTGGCAAATTCATACTTCAGCCTGCCGGACCACAGCAATGGCAGAGACTCAAAATTATCGGGGTAATGAAGGATTTTAATATAGAGTCGATCCATAAAGCCATAACACCTGTGTGTTTTACAGTCAATGGAGGTGGTGGCGGTGATCAGTTCGCTGTTGTGAGAATATCAGGAAATGATATTCCCGGTACCTTAAGAGCAATCGAAGACACCTGGCGAAACTTTACTCCAGACATGCCATTCCAGTATGAATTTTTCACCGACCGATGGAATAATCTTTATTCCTCGGAAATGAAGACAGGAAAGATTTTCCTGATTTTCTCCTTCCTCGCAATTTTTATTGCCTGTTTGGGACTTATAGGCCTGGTCACATATATAACTAACAAGAGAACCAAGGAGATTGGAATAAGAAAGAGCTATGGAGCTTCTAACCGGATAGTACTCGGATTACTGTCAAAAGAGGTTGTTTATCTGATTCTCATATCTTCGTTTTTGGCTTATCCTTTGGCCTACTTCGGATCGAGGTACTGGCTGGAGGGGTTTGCCAGCAGGATATCAATAAATCCGCTTATTTATATCCTGGCGACCCTTATTACTATGCTAATAGGCTGGCTATCAATCAGCTATCAGACAATTAAAGCAGCCAGTTACAATCCTGCAAATGCCCTTAGGATTGAATAGGAAAGTAAGATACTGATATTAGTCTTGCTTGGGTTTTTTATTGTAATTTTGGGCAAACGACCAAAAATGAGGATCGATATTCTGACTGTTTTACCGGAATTGATTTATAGTCCTCTAAATTATTCTATTGTAAAAAGAGCAAGGGATAAAGGTCTGGTTGAAATTAATATTTTCAACCTGCACGATTTTGCTAATGACAAATACAAAAGTGTCGATGATTATGCTTTTGGAGGCGGAGCCGGGATGGTAATGATGATCGAACCTGTATACAAAGCAATTGAAAAACTTAAAAGAGAGAGAGAATACGACGAAATAATTTATACCTCGCCTGACGGTGAGAAACTAACTCAGAAAACAGCTAATACACTCTCCCTTTGTAACAATATTTTAATACTTGCAGGACACTATAAAGGCATTGATCAGAGAATAAGGGACTATCTGGTTACTAGGGAAATATCGATTGGTGATTATGTTCTGTCAGGCGGGGAGATCCCGGCTGCAGTAATCACTGATGCTATTGTCAGGCTTATTCCTGGCGCTATATCGGATGAGCAATCAGCCCTCTCCGACTCTTTTCAGGATGATCTTCTTGCTCCTCCGGTCTATACAAGGCCTGCCGAATTCATGGGATGGAAAGTTCCTGACGTACTACTCTCAGGTCACGCAGCTGAAATAGAGAAATGGAGACATGAACAGTCTATCATGAGAACTGAAAAATTAAGACCATATCTTTCAGATAATGAGTAAATTAGGTTTATCTCAGGGATGGCTCTCTTTCATTTTCATGGTTGCTTTCATTTCCTCATGCAGCAATCCAAAAAACTTCGATACCCTTAAAGAGGGATTTATAAATCCTCCCGATTCATCGCGACCCGGAGTCTACTGGTATTTTATGGATGGAAATATTGAACGAAATGCAATTACCGCCGATCTTGAGTCAATGAAAGAAGCGGGTATTGGGTACGTAGTATTTCTGGAAGTAAATGTCGGTGTTCCACGAGGAAAAGTTGATTTCCTGAGTGATGAGTGGCAGGAGCTCTTTAAACATTCTGTTCGGGAGGCTGAACGCCTGGGGATAAGGATCATTCTGGGATCGGGCCCCGGCTGGGCAGGAAGCGGCGGGCCATGGGTTACCCCTTCACAGTCGATGATGCATCTTGTTGCAAGTGATACGGCAGTAAAAGGTCCCGGATTATTCAATGGCCGACTGCCGGTGCCCGAACCTAAAAGTCCATTTTTCGGAGAGAATACCCTGACAAAGGATCTAAAATCAAAACGTGATAGCTGGTATGAAGATGTTCTTATACTTGCTTTTCCTACTCCGGTTGATCCCTGGATCATCAGCGGAGTTAATGAAAAAGCACTTTACTACCGTGCTCCTTACACTTCAGAAAAAGGAGTGCTTCCATTTCTACCTGAACCTTCCTCTTCAGAATTATCAGGCAGGTCAGCCATCGACCAGAAAAGCATTGTAAATATTACAGATAAGCTTCAGATAGATGGAAATCTGAGGAGTGAGATTCCGGCAGGTAAATGGACAATAATGAGATTCGGTAAACGAAATAACGGAGCTGTCACCCGTCCGGCTCCTCTGCCTGGGCTTGGATTTGAGGCTGATAAATTTGATACTGCTTCTTTTGACGCTCACTATAATGAATATATAAATAAGCTGTATAAAAAGACACAGCCAAAAAAGCAAAAAAATGGCGGAGGATGGACAATGATCCATATAGACAGCTGGGAAATGGGAGCCCAGAACTGGAGCCATAGTTTCAGGGAGGAGTTCATTAAAAGACGGGGCTACGATCCTGATTTATTTCTTCCCGTTTATACAGGTCTCGTTGTGAATAGTCTGGAAATAAGTGAACGGTTTTTATGGGATATCCGCCTGACCTCCAGCGAACTGATAATTGAAAATCATGCAAAGAGATTCAAAGAGCTTGGGAAGAGAAACGGATTTCGTCTTTCAATTGAACCGTATGACATGAATCCTGCTTCGGACCTCGACCTGGGTAGCGTTGCTGACATCCCGATGTGTGAATTCTGGAGCGAGGATTTTGGGTTTAATTCAGCTTTCAGCTGTATCGAGTCCTCATCAATTGCTCATGTAGAAGGATTGCCTGTGGTTGCTGCAGAGGCTTTTACAGCAAACAACCATGAAGCCTGGAAAAAATACCCTGAGGATATGAAGAATCAGGGAGACTGGGCTTTCTGCATGGGAATCAACAGACTGATCTATCACACCTTTGCACATAAGCCTTATGGTGATGAATATCGTCCGGGTGTTACAATGGGGCCATACGGTGTTCACTGGGACCGTGGTCAGACGTGGTGGCCCATGGCCAAAGAATATCACAGGTATATCTCGAGATGCCAGTATATCCTGTCGCAGGGAAAACCGGTTTCTGATATCCTCTATCTGGCAGCGGAAGGGGCACCTCATGTATTCCGTCCTCCATCGTCGGCATTAGATGGAAGTCAGGCAATGCCTGACAAAAGGGGTTTCTCCTTCGACGGATGCTCTCCTCTGTCGCTAATAGAAAAAGCATCTGTAAAGGATGGATCAATTGTTTTTCCCGGAGGAGGGTCATACAGGATGCTGGTTCTGCCTGATGTCATGACTATGACACCTGAACTTCTTGCAAAGATAAAATCACTTATTGAGGCGGGCGCAACAGTAACCGGTAACCCGCCTCAAAAATCACCTTCACTTGAAGGTTTTCCGGGATGTGATGACAAAATAGCATCACTGGCTAGTGAAATATGGGGAACCGGGAAAATACCAGAGGAATTGACTGAACGTCCTTTTGGCAGGGGAATTATCTGGTGGGGCAAAAAACTTATTAATCCAAACAGAGGTTTTTCAGGAGGACCCGACTCTCTTTCACTTTATCCGGAATACTCACTGACGGAAAGTCTGCTTGCTGGCAGGGGTTATAAACCTGATTTTATAGCTTCCGGCAATATAAGGTACACCCACAGGAAAACCTCTGAACATGAAATCTATTTCATATCAAACAGGACCGGTGTTAAGGTGATTGACACCTGCTATTTCCGCGACGGAATGAAAACAGCTGAATTATGGGATGCCGTCACAGGAAAAATGAGATCGATACCGGATATTCTTTCCCGGAATGGTATGACAGGTGTACCGGTGAAACTGGCCCCTTATCAGAGCTTCTTTGTAGTTTTTTCCGATTCAGATTTAAAGACTCAGGATACTATAACAGTAAAAGACAATTTCCCCGAAAAAAGGGTATTGATGACACTTACAGGTCCATGGGATGTTGCTTTCGATACGTCGTGGGGCGGACCAGAAAAAATCCGGTTTGAGAAGCTCACCGATTGGTCGGTCAGTGCTGAGGATGGAATAAAGTATTATTCAGGTATGGCTGTTTATTCAAAAACATTCAGCATTCCTGAATTTGCTGGGTCGATAAAGAAATCAGAATTCTGGCTTAGTCTTGGTGAAGTAAAGAACATTACCAGTGTGAAACTTAACAATACAGATCTCGGCATAGTATGGACATCTCCCTGGGAGATAAATATTTCTGAAGCCATTAGACAGACTGGCAACCATTTAGAGATCACGGTTATAAACCTTTGGATCAACAGGTTGATCGGAGATGAATCGGAACCTTGGGATGGGATTGAAAATGGGAAATGGCCGGAATGGCTTCTTAATGGAACACCGCGTCCCACCAGGCGCTATACATTCACAACTCACCGGTATTACAGGAAAGGAGATCCTCTGGCTGAATCGGGATTACTCGGTCCGGTAAGGATTGAAATTTTGAAATGACGAAAAGCTTTCGTAAAATTGTAACTTAATTCAGAAAATACATAACTAATTAAATATCAATAACATGAATGCACAGGACTATATAAATCGCGAAGACATGTACGGGGCACATAACTATCATCCACTGCCAGTTGTGCTTGAAAGAGGCGAAGGTCCGTTCGTATGGGATGTCGAAGGAAAGAGGTATTTCGATTTTCTTTCGGCCTACTCTGCTGTTAACCAGGGTCATTGTCATCCGAAAATTGTAAAAGCATTAACCGATCAGGCTCAGAAGTTAACACTTACCTCAAGGGCGTTTTATAATTCAGTTCTTGGGGAGTATGAGGAGTTTGTAACGAAGTTCTTCGGTTACGATAAGGTACTTCCAATGAATTCAGGCGCTGAAGGTGACGAAACTGCCCTTAAGCTCTGCCGTAAATGGGGTTACAAGAAGAAGGGGATTAAGGAAAACAACGCAAAAATAATCTGCTGTGAGGGCAACTTTCACGGGAGAACCATAACTATAATTTCAATGTCGACCGATCCGGATGCCAGAAATGATTATGGGCCATTCACACCGGGTTTTGTAATAATCCCATACAACGATCTCAAGGCGCTTGAGGATGCATTGAAAGATCCTGATGTTGCCGGCTTCCTTGTAGAGCCTATTCAGGGAGAGGCGGGTGTTTTTGTTCCTGATGAAGGCTATCTTAAAAAATCGTATGACCTCTGCAAAAAGCATAATGTCCTTTTTATTGCTGATGAAGTTCAGACTGGGATTGCCCGTACGGGTAAACTTCTGGCATGCGACCATGAGGGTGTCCGTCCCGATATTCTTATTCTTGGCAAGGCGCTCTCAGGAGGAGTTCTGCCCGTATCTGCAGTACTGGCCGATGATGAAATTATGCTTACAATAAAACCGGGTGAACATGGATCAACATTCGGAGGGAATCCGATTGCTGCCAAGGTTGCAATTGCTGCTCTCACGGTTATCAGGGAGGAAAGGCTTGCCGAAAATGCCGAATATCTCGGGAAGATTTTCAGGGACGAAATGAGAAGTGTAAAGTCGGATATGATAGAGCTTGTAAGAGGCAAAGGGCTCCTTAATGCAGTGGTTATCAGGCCAAAGAACGGGAAGACCGCCTGGGATGTCTGTCTCGGAATGAAAGAATGTGGAATATTAGCCAAACCGACACACGAACATATAATACGCTTTGCGCCACCACTTGTCATCACTGAGGAACAGCTCAGGGAAGCTATCGGACTCATTAAAAAGGCTTTTAAACTTTTTGAATAAAAGGTTGTTACTGATATGTTATGTATATATTTTCAATAATGATTATTCTTAAGAAAATCATTCCCGTTGCTTTTTTTTATCTGATTGTTGCATATTCATGTAATACCTCTGTTACCAGGGAGATAGAGACCGGTGAGCTTCAGGATCATGTAAAGTTCCTTTCATCCGACTCACTTAAAGGAAGGCAGACAGGAACCCGGGGAGACAGCCTCGCAGCATATTTCATAAAGTTCCAGCTTTCGCAGGCAGGTCTAAAGCCCCTTTCCGGCGATGGTTTCCAGAGATTCAAAGTAGCTGACAAAGTGATCGCTGGTGAAAAGAATTTTCTTTCGGTTGATGATCAGGATTTCAATTTATCAACCGGTATTATCCCGTTATCTTTCAGCGGCAGTTCTGAACTGGAAGCCGAGGTGGTTTTTGCCGGATATGGATTCATAATTAACAACGACAGCATTCAATGGAATGATTATGAAAAGACTGATGTAAAAGGCAAATGGGTCCTTATACTTCGGGGTGACCCTGAACCTAATAAATCTGTCAGCGGATTCATTCCGTTCAACGCCGACAGGGATAAAGCCCTTCTGGCGAAAGATATGGGAGCATCAGGTGTCCTGATGGTTTCCGGACCTATTAACGATCAGGAAGACAGTTTTGAACCATTGTCCTCCGAAGCTTTCTCCGTTGAAATACCTGTTTTAAGGATTAAAAGGAACATTGCCGATATTATCCTTGCAAAGACAGAAACAACTCTTGCTGATCTTGAAAAGAGGATCAATATGACAAAAGATCCTTCAGGTTTTCCAACTGGCACAAAGGTTTATGCAGGGTCGGAGGTCATTGTGAAAAAGTCCGATACAAGGAATGTTGTTATGCTGCTTCCCGGGGAAGATGAACTTCTTAAGGATGAATTTATAATTATTGGCGGACATTTTGACCATCTGGGCATGGGAGGTTCTTCAAGCAGGGTAAGAGATACTATCGCAGTTCATCATGGGGCTGATGACAATGCTTCAGGGGTTGGAGAAATGATTGAACTTGCCGAGAAGTTCGCCCTTACAGAGGGTAGTCATAAAAGAGGCATTATTTTTGCGGCTTTTTCGGGTGAAGAATTGGGATTGCTCGGTTCAAAATACTTCATTGAAAATCCTTTAATTGACCTGACAAAAGTAAATGCCATGATAAATCTCGACATGGTTGGAAGACTTCGGGATTCAAGTGCTTTGCAAATCGGAGGAGCAGGCACTGCTGAAGGACTGAAAGATCTTGTAAGATCACTCAGCGATACGAACATTTTAAAACTCACAATCACTGAAGAGGGTTCGGGACCATCGGACCATTCATCATTTTACGGGAAGGATATACCTGTGTTGTTCTTTTCCACAGGGGCACACTTAGATTACCACACACCTTCCGACACCTGGGATAAAATAAATTATCCGGGAATGGTAAGGATATCAGACCTGGTTTTTAACATATCAGAAAAGCTTGCAAATGATGCAGCCAGACTGAAATTCAAAGAGGCAGGTCCGAAAGTTGAGATAAACAGGGCAATGAGGAGAAAGGGTGTAACTCTTGGAATTATGCCTGATTTTGCAGGTAATATCAAAAACGGTTTACGTGCCGATCTGGTGACTCCCGGAAAACCGGCAGCTCTTGGAGGGATGAAAAAAGGTGACATAATTACATCTATTAACGGGAAGACAGTCAATAATATCCAGGATTATATGTTCCGAATGGGACAGCTCAGGCATGGAGAAACAATCAGTATAGAGGTCATAAGGAATGGAAAAAAGGAAGTATTGCTGATACAATTATAAAAGTTATACGTCTAAGACATAAAACAACCGTCAATGAAAAAATCCATTCTGTGGTTTCTTGCCATTGTAATTACAATCGGCGCAGCATATTACCAGAGAAAAACCGGACCTACCTACCCGAAGACAGTAAATGTAACTTTAAATGACTTACCGTATGAAATCAAGCTTGTCCGCAGCCTTGGACTTGATGAAAAGCCTGAAGTCAGGCTGAAGATCACTGACAAGACAATAAACGCAAAACTCTGGTACAAGAAGTTCAAAACAAGCGACGATTATGCTTCAAGTGAATTCAGTTACAAAATATATCCTGTTAATTCATTCGTGATGAACAAGATATTCAGGATAAATGAAGTTAGTGGACTTTATGCTGAAATACCTCAACAGCCACCGGCCGGGAAGCTGCAATACTATATTGAGCTTACTGATTCAAAAGGTACAACCACGATTTTAAAAGAGACTCCTGTGGTGATCAGGTTCAAAGGTGCGGTGCCGTCATACATTCTTGTTCCTCATATTCTGTTTATGTTCGTGGCGATGCTCTTTTCGACTCTTGCCGGACTGATGGCCATTATAAAATATCCATTGTACAGGAAGTACTCAGTATGGACTCTGGTCCTGTTTATTGCGGGAGGATTAATTCTCGGACCGATAGTGCAGAAATATGCTTTCGGCGATTTATGGACAGGAGTTCCCTTCGGCTGGGACCTTACTGACAACAAAACCCTGATAGCATTTCTTTTCTGGACACTTGCCGTAATAATGAACAGGAAGAAAGAGAGGCCTTTTTACACAATCGTTGCTTCAGCGGTATTGCTTTTAGTCTTTTCTATCCCCCACAGTATCTTTGGTTCCGAACTTGATTACTCTTCAGGAGAGGTAACGCAGGGATTAATTCTGGTTTTTCTCTCAAAAATTTCAAAAAATTCTTAAATTGAGTGCAGCAATAATGTTATGACCCCGTCTTTTGATTGTAAAACATAAAAGACAGTGGGTGCAGCAACTCAGATATCAACCAGCCTTTATTTAAAGATGGCAAATAATGTAGAAGCAGCATTCAGAAACATACACCAGGATCTTCTGGACGGGTGTAAGACAGGTGACCAGAAAGCGCAGTTTCAGATTTATAAATTGTATTACAAAGCAATGTACAATACAAGTCTGAGGATTGTAAACGATGCCATGGAAGCCGAAGATGTCATGCAGGAATCATTCCTGTCGGCCTTTGAAAAAATTGATTCTTACTCAGGAATAGTAAGTTTCGGAGCATGGCTGAAAAAGATAGTCATTAACCGGTCACTTGACGCCCTGAGCAGAAGGAAAGCGATCTTTGAAGATATTGATTTTCATGTAGGTATCAGGGATGATAGCAATGAAGACATTATTCGTAAAGAAGAAGTCGATGTCAAGGTGGAAGAAGTTAAAGATGCCATAAACCAGCTTCCCGATGGTTACAGGATAATACTTTCACTATATCTTCTGGAAGGTTATGACCATGATGAGATAGCCGAAATACTTTCAATCTCAAGTAGTACTTCCAGATCGCAGCTTTCAAGGGCCAAGCAGAAACTTATTGCTGAACTTAAGAAAAAATGAAAAAATCTGTCAGAAATGAAAAATATTGAAGACATAATCAGGAATAACAAGGAGTCCTTCGACGGGGCAGAACCATCAGATGGTCACCTTGAAAGATTCAGCAGGAAGCTGGAGATAAGGTTCGGAGAAAAAACCTTGAAGAGAAGCATTGTTCCTTACCTCCTGAAAGCAGCAGTTGTAACACTGCTGGTAACCCTGTCATCACTGTGGACTTGGGATCATTTCATTAGATCCGACAGGAACAGGATGACTCTTGGTGATGTCTCTCCTCAGTACAAGGAGGTTGAGAATTACTATGTCCACCAGGTCAATCTTATGGAAAGTGAACTTATAAATATTGATCTGAAAAATAATTCTGAACAAAAAATAATGCTGGTTGCAGAAATGAACAGCATGGATTCCATATATGTTCAGCTTCAGAAAGAACTTAAAGCCAATCCGGATGATGAAAGAATAATAAATGCTATGATTGAGCATTACCAGACTAAAGTGGAAGTCATGTCATATATAGTAAGTCAGCTGAAAGCCATAAGGAATGAAAACCAAAATAATAAAGAAAATGAAAAAACAAGTCTATAAATCAGGGTTACTCCTTGCATTTTCAATATGCCTTGCATCGGCAGTCTCAATTGCACAGGAGGTTTCAAAGGAATTTCACCAGGAGTGGAACACAGGCCCCAATACAACTCTCGATATTAACAACAGATATGGGAATGTTATCGTAGAGACATCTGATGATAACCAGATCACAATTGATGTTAAGGTAACAGTTGAACTGACCAGCAGGGAACGCGCCCAGAAGCTTTTGGATTATATTGATGTTCAATTTTCAGAAGACGGCGATCTGTTAAAGGCAAAGACAGTGATCGACGAAAAATTCAACTTTTCAGGCTGGGGAAGTGGTTCAAAACGTTTCAGCATTGATTATAAAGTAAAAATGCCCTTAACGATCAATTTTACTCTGGCAAACAGATATGGAAATTCAGAGCTTGAAGAGATCAAAGGACTTGTAAAACTCGACATTAAATATGGTGATCTGCAAGCAGATAACCTTGCCAGGGGTAATGAAAAACCCTTGAATTATTTGAGTCTTGCTTACGGAAAAGCTGAAATTCAATCAGCAGGATGGCTTGATGCAACAGTAAGATATGCAGGAAGTTTTATGATTGAAAAATGCCAGGCCCTTCTGCTTGACAGCAAATATTCGAAGATTCAGATCGAGAATATAAGTTCTGTTGTCGGCGAAACAAAATATGATAAGCTTGAGATAGAAAACATCAACAACCTGGTTCTTGATGCAGGATATACTGACATAAACGTGGGAGAGCTTACCAAAAGATTAAAATTTAACGGCGGATACGGCTCCATCACTGTAGACAGGATCCCTGCCGGCTTCGAACTGATTGAATCAGATTCAAGGTACATTGGAGTACGATATGGGATCGAAAGTGATGCCAGCTATGAACTGGATGCCAGAACATCCTATGGTGACCTTAAGTTCGATGAAAGCAATTTCCAGCATCAACGACGGGTTGTTGAGAATAACTCAAGCGAAACCACTGGTATTGTCGGCAAGGATAGTTCTCCGTCAGCCAAAGTCAGGGTTACTGCTTCATACGGATCTGTAAGACTATATTGAAAAGAATGGATACTAATGGACAGTAGTAAAGGGACAGATTAAAAATGTCCCTTTTTTTTATGGTGAAATTCCCACATTTCCCCTGTTATTTTCTGAACCCCTCCTCCAGCTACTCCCCTTAAGCGTAAGGGGAGGAGTGAGAATACTGAATAACATGGTTTTACACCCTTCCCCTTAACCTTAAGGGGAAGGGCCGGGGATAGGGTTAATAACATTTCTTAAAAATCCATTTCAACAACAGTTATCCCTGATCCTCCAAGGTCAATATTCTCATCTCTGAACGATTTGACAATATTCATTGCCGACAGATACTCCCTGACGAGCTGACGCAGAATACCGTTTCCTTTACCATGAAGGATCCTTAGGTTCCGATGTTGAACCATGAGGGCGTTATCAAGAAAATCGCGTACCTGGTTTATTGCCTCTTCTCCCCTGACACCCCTGATATCTATTTCAGGTTTGAAATCGAGTTTTCGCCTGATAATTAGGGGATCTGTCTCAGAAATGACACTATCGGATCTTATGCTTTTTCTCAGTTCTGCCCTGCTTATGCGTTCAATCTTATCAAGCGGAACAAATAGCTTCATACTTCCGGTTTCTATCTGAGCCATCCGGCTTTCGATCTTTATGATCTCTCCCGAAGCCATTGTATCAGTCATTCTAACAGCATCGCCAGGCTCAAATGGCTTTTCTGTTTTTTCAGAAACAGGTAGAATGTTTTCAACAGTATCCGGCTTAAGTTTTTTTACTTTCCTGGTCAGTCTTAATACCTTCGCTTCAGATTCAGTTTCAACATGCTTTGCCTCTTCCGCAACATTCTGCCTGAATTCATCCAGCTTAAGTCTGGCATCCTTTGTCTTCTCTTTTTCTGCCTGAGATTCCTTTATCTGGCGGATTGTGTTTTCAATTATCCTGTTCGTTTCACTCAGCATGGATTCCGCTTCCGTTTTCGCTTTGGAAATTATCTCCTTCCTTAGGTTTTTTGCCCCCGAAATTTCTTTTTCATACTGTTCCAAAAGCTCTTCCAACCGTTTTTCATGCTGTCGTATATTTTGCCTCTTCGTCTCCCAGTATCTTCTATCCCTCGCAATATCTTTAAGGTTCCTGTCATAATTGATGTTCTTTATTCCGGCTTTTTCTGAGGCGATTTTCAGGATCTCCTCAGGCAGACCGATTTTGCGTGCAATTTCAAATGCAAATGAGCTGCCTGGTTTGCCTATGCTGAGTTGAAACAAAGGCTGCATAAGGTTATTGTCGAACAGCATTGCACCGTTAATTATACCGTCGGTCAGCGAAGCGAAATGCTTCAGATTAGTGTAATGTGTTGTTATTACACCGTAGGAGCCTGATTTATTGAACTCACCCAGGATGGCTTCAGCTATTGAGCCGCCAAGCATCGGTTCGGTGCCTGTTCCAAATTCATCGATCAGCACGAGGGATCTGTCAGATGCATTTTTAATGAAATATTTCATGCTGATCAGATGCGAGCTGTAAGTACTCAGATCATTCTCAATACTTTGTTCATCACCAATATCAATAAAAATATCATTAAAGATACCTGATTCAGATCCTTCGCCGACAGGGATAGTAAGGCCACACTGCATCATATACTGAAGAAGACCCACTGTTTTCAGGCAGACTGATTTTCCGCCTGCATTTGGCCCTGAGATCAGGACAATTCTATTCTTATTTTCCAGTAAAATATCAAGGGGTATTACTTTTCTTCCTTTCAATTTCCGGAATGTAATATATAAAAGAGGATGGACTGCGTGCCTCCAGAATATGCCCTGAACAGGAGAAATTACCGGTTTAATTGATCCCAACTGATTGCCAAGGATAGCTTTTGCCCTTATGAAATCAATTTCACCAAGAAAATCATTTGATGTTAACAGGTCGTCTAGATATGGCCTGATATCATCGGCAAATGATGTCAGTATTCTGACTATCTCCCTCCTCTCTTCATATTCAAGTTCGATAATCTCATTATTTATCTCTACAATTTCATCAGGTTCTATGAAGACGGTTTTTCCTGAAGCAGACTGATCGTGTATCAATCCCTTTATCTTTCTTTTATCATATGTATTGACAGGTATGACTCCGCGCCCGTTTCGGACCGATGCAGCTGTATCAGCATCAACAATACCATCTGCCTGAGCCTGCTTTAATATTGAATTCAGCCGCCGGGACGACTGAATGCTTTTCTGCACTATTTCAGCACGGATCTCCTTTAGTTTTGGTGATGCGTTGTCCCTTATCTTTCCTTCTTTATCAATAATCCTGTCGGCCGAATCAAGAACGTAGGGATAAAATTTTACTGATCCGCATATTGATTTCAGAACCGGATAACCTTTTTCTTCCTTCTTTTTGAAAAAACCGATAATCGCCTTTACTGTTTCAAGCGACCTTTTTAAGTCAAAAACATCCTGAACTTCCGGAAAGGATCCGGGAACCCTGATCTTATTGAGAGAAGCTGTCAGATCAAAATAGTTTTCGGACGGAAAATAATCGTCAAACTTCAGTACCTGCTGAAACTCATAAGTAGCTGAAAGTTTGAAAGCAATAACCTCCTTATTATTTTCAAAACATATGCCATTGACAAGATCCTTTCCCATTGGACTCAGGCAGTAATCAGTAAGCATTTGCCTGATCCTGTCAAAACCGATCTTTGCTTCAAAATTATCCGGATAAATCATAATAAGATAAAAGACAAAAGTAAAAAGTAAAAAGTAAAAAGATAAAAGGAGAATGGAAAAGGGAGACAGGAAACC
>CAZCQC010000449.1:0-4315 GCA_964500155.1 uncultured Rikenellaceae bacterium
TACCATTTTTTCAAGTTCCTCATAAGGCCACATGGCCAACCCGCAAGTGGAAGGATTATCTGAGTAAGGTTCAAACATTAAGGCAGTTGATGAACCAATTGAGCCATCAGCGAAAGCCTTGAGATAACCGAACCGGATCCAGTTCCCGTCCTTCGAATATTTTTTCTCCTTTTCCTGATACTGTAACAGAACGGCGGTATCGCCCGTCAATGGTGCCCCAATATCTATCCTGCTAGTAAGCAAACCTTGCTTTTGCAGTCTTTCATAGGCTTCAAAGTCGGCACCGCCAGCGTTCTGAATACTTGTTACTCCTAGTTCGCGGGCTTCTTTCATGGCAAGAAGGTATCCCTGCCAAGTTCTTTCTATTTCTTCTTCCCGACTTCTTGTTATAGTTACATTTCCGACCTTTATCAAGTCCATGGCTGCGTCCTTTAGTATCCCTGTAGGTTCACCAGTTACCGGATCACGTTGTATTTCACCGCCGAAGGGGTCTCTGGTGTCCTTTGTTATTCCTGATATCTTAAGAACATAACTGTTCACAAGCACCGAATGTCCATCAGCACGTTCAAGTAAAACCGGATTTTCGGGAGATACCTTATCTATTAATGCTTTTGACGGCCATTTTTTATCGGCAAACAGTTCATGGACCCAGTGACCTCCTCTGATTACCTGGCCGGGCCTGGTCTTTGCCACCTGTGCTGCTACTTTTCTTGTAATCAGCGAAGGGTCAGTAATATATCTTAGCTCAATATAGTCCGGATCGAGGGGTCCGAAATGAACATGGGCATCATTGAATCCCGGGATCACAAGTCTTCCACCGGCATCCACCACCCTCGTGAGACTTTTGTCAATCATACCTGATATTTCCCGTGTGGTGCCAACTGCAATTATTCTTTCATCTTTAATTGCAATCGCCTGAGCCATAGGATTATCCTTGTCTATGGTAAGCACTTTGCCGTTAATAATTACAAGATCGGCTTTCTCCTTTTTGCTGTTTGAACAGGCAGTAATCATGGTTATAATTGATAATAAAGTGATTAGGTTTTTCATATACTTTAATTTCAGGATGGAAATTTAAGGATTATTACTTTACAAATATAAAATTCCTTAACACATAGTGCGGTTGAGATTTTAGTATATTGACTTAGTGATGTACTTTGTGTTAATTGGCGGTAAAAAAAACCAAATATAAAGGAACCTTAGCACAAAGGTTCACAAAGGGATTTGCTTATTAGAGTATAGGGGGCTGAAGGAAACAATTTAACTTCTTGTTAAGATTTTTAAGAGTTTCTTATTACTTAGCATACATTAAAAGGTATAAATTCGCAGAAAATCAAAAACATGAATATTGCTCTTATCGGATATGGCCGCATGGGCCATGAGATAGAATCAGCCGCATTGTACCGTGGTCATTTCATAAAGCTTATCATCGACAAGGATAATCTGCAGGATCTTAATGAACGAAGCACCAGGGATATTGATGTTGTTATTGAATTCACAACCCCTGAAACTGCTGCTGATAATGTTATAAAATGTCTTGATATGAAGATTCCCGTTGTTTGCGGAACAACCGGATGGCTCAAAGATTATGATAAAACGGTTGTTGCCTGCAATAAGAACAGGACCTCATTCATTCACTCTTCAAATTTCAGTGTAGGTGTGAATATTCTTTTCAGGCTTAACGCTGAGCTTGCAAAGCAGATGTCACATTTTAATGATTATAAACCATTTATCGAAGAAATCCATCATATAAAAAAGCTTGACGCACCAAGCGGTACTGCTATAACTCTTGCTACAGGGATTGCAGGTCAGCATACGGGATACAATGGATGGTGTTTTGAAAATGAAAAGGCTGATATGAAAATTCCTGTCAGGGCACTCCGGGAAGGTATGGTTCCGGGGACTCATACAATTGTCTGGGATTCCGAAATAGATACCATAAGTATAAAGCATGAAGCAAAAAGCAGAAAAGGACTCGCTTTTGGAGCAGTTATCGCGGCGGAGTATATCCAAACCAGGAAAGGTGTATTCACAATGAACGAAGTACTCGGATTCTGATAAATATGTTTATTTTTACGGGTTCTTATTCAATTATTTAATATGGATCAATCATTAAAGAATAAATACATAAGGTTTGGAATAGCCTCTCTGCTTTATATCCTGGTAGTAATCTGGATAGGTAACTACTTGTTCCTTTTAGGCCTGGGGATCATTTTTGATTTGTATGTCAGTGAAAAGGTTAACTGGACTTTCTGGAAAAAGCGGGATGGCAAAAACAGTAACTTCATTGAATGGCTCGACGCAATAATTTTTGCCGTTATAGCTGTCACACTGATAAATATCTTTTTTTTCCAGAACTACCGTATACCGACAGGCTCTATGGAGAAATCGCTTCTTATTGGCGATCATCTTTTTGTAAGCAAACTGGCTTACGGTCCCAGAATGCCTAACACCCCCATAGCTTTTCCCTTCACTCAGAATACAATGCCCCTGACAAAAGGAAAATCATGGTCCGATCTTATTAATTGGCCATATAAGAGGCTTGCAGGAGTAGGGAAAATCAGGAATAATGATGCGATAGTTTTTAATTTTCCTGCGGGTGATACAGTTGTGCTGGAAGAAACAGAAACAGCCTACTACGAAATCGTCAGGAGAACTGCCAGAGATATGGCTCAGAGGGAAAACCTGGGAAACCCGAACCCCAAACCTTCTGCCTATTATATGAAAGCAGCAAGGAAAGAGGTATGGGACAGGTATAATATAATTTACCGGCCTGTCGACAGACGCGATAATTATGTCAAAAGATGTATAGGTATCCCCGGTGATACTCTGGTTGTTAAGAAGGGTTCAGTTTATGTAAACGGAAGGCTTGTCCCTGAAAACACAACTCAGCAGCTCAATTATCTTGTCTCCACAAATGGTACAACAATAAATCCCAAGACTTTCGAACGACTTGGTATTTACAAATCGGACCAGACACTGATTTCAGGATCAGTCTATTTTCTGCCATTGACAAAATCCAATTCCGAAGCGATCTCAAAATTTGCCAATGTGAAAGAGGTTACACCTTACTTCCCTTCTCAGGAGGATATAAATCCCTTAATATTCCCGCACAGCAGAACTTACCCCTGGAATGAAGATTTTTACGGACCCCTGTGGATACCGGCTAAAGGTGTCACAGTTAGAATTGATACATCAAATCTTTGCCTGTATGATCGAATTATTGATGTTTATGAGAACAATGATCTGCGGGTTGATGGCCGGACAATATATATCAATGAAAAACCAGCGGACACCTATACCTTTAAAATGGATTATTACTTTATGATGGGTGATAACCGCCACAATTCAGCCGATTCACGCTATTGGGGCTTCGTACCAAAGGATCATATTGTTGGCAAGCCCAAGTTCATATGGCTCTCAATCGACAAGGAGTTATCGGGGTTAAAAAAAATAAGGTTTAACAGAATTGCGAAGAAGATCAGATGACCACATCCCCCGACACTTCTTCCGGTTCTCATATAATCACCCCCAAACCCCCTCTCTGCCATGCAAAGAGGGGGCTTAACTTGCTGTAATTTAATATATTTCCCCCTCGTTACGAAGTAGAGAGGGGGATAAAGGGGGTGAGTACATGAAAGTAAAACAAAAAAAGGGACATGATTCTATCTGTCCCTTTTATCATTTTATGAAATTTCTTATTTAACTTTTTCGACGATTGCCCTGAAGGCCTCAGGATGATTCATGGCAAGATCAGCAAGCGTTTTCCTGTTGAGGGCGATGCCTTTCTTTTCAAGAACCCCTATAAATTGTGAATAGTTCATTCCATACTGACGCACACCGGCGTTTATCCTCTGGATCCACAAAGCCCTGAATTCACCTTTCTTCTTTTTCCTGTCGCGGTAGGCATACCCCAGACCCTTGTCGAGAGTATTTTTTGCAACTGTTATTACGTTCCTTCTTGAACCGAAGTTCCCTTTTGTCTGCTTAAGAACCTTTTTTCTCCTGGCTCTTGATGCAACTGCATTTACTGATCTTGGCATAACTCATTTTTTTTGATTGCCAGCGTTACGCCATTGGCGTAATCTTTCATGCTGTACAATCTGTTAATACTGGTTTAATTTTAGACAATACGGTTTGCAACAAATTATTTGCTTGCAAGCATAAGCTTTACGTTTTTCATGTCTGCTTTGTCAACAAGTCCGCCATAAGTAAGATTTCTTTTGCGTTTTGTCGATTTCTTTGTCATGATATGACTCTTGAAAGCATGTTTCCGTTTGATCTTTCCTGTTCCGGTAAGAGAAAACCTCTTTTT
>CAZCQC010000450.1:0-10276 GCA_964500155.1 uncultured Rikenellaceae bacterium
TTACGAAAATAAATAATGGCAGCACCTGACACAGACAATACGGGTAAGTTGATTTCCGATAGATCGGGACTTAACCCCAGTACCGGCAATATGGAGGGCCGTCAGCTGGCAAACGAGAAACTTCTTTGAGAATCTGTGCCACAGATGATCTCTTATAGAGTCAGTCTTTATAATATTGGAAAATATCCAAATAGTATATACCTTTGTTATATATATAAATGGAATAAATGAAAACTCTCTCTTTAAAATTAGATGACAACATCTTTAATGAAACTGAAGTTGTTCTTGCGAAAGTAAAAAAGTCAAGAAACCGCTACATTAATGAAGCTGTTGACTACTATAACAGGGTCAATCGCAGAAGTCTTATTGCAAAAAAACTTGCAAGGGAATCCAGACTCGTAAGGAAAGAATCTCTTACTGTGCTTGCTGAATTTGATACTCTTCAGGATGAAAATTAAGCAATTTGACATCTGGATTGCGGACCTGGAACCACAACTAGGAACCGAGACAGGGAAAGTAAGACCTGTTTTGATAGTACAAACAAATCTCCTTAGGGACCATCCTTCAACAATTGTATGTCCTATAACAACAAATGTCGCTCCTGAAAGTGATATTTTGAGAGTACATTTAAAAAGGGGGACTGCAAACTTAAAAAGTCACTCCGATATTATGATTGATCAAATAAGGGCTATCGACAATCGCAGACTGACAAATAAAGTTGGAGAACTACCTCAGGATCTTCAACAAAAAGTAAAAGAAAATATCCAAATAGTGCTTGATCTTGAATAACTTAAAAAGTTCACCAGCTAACACCGGCAATATCTAAATTGTTAACCGCAAAGCATGGCTCAGGACTTTCGGCTAAAGTACCATCGCGGGTACCCGGGACTACCTGTGCTGCCCCCGATGCTCCTGACGCTGTGGTAAGGATCTTCGATTCGGTCGGGGCAGGATCGGGTAACGCCCGCTAAATTTTCCATAACCTGAACATTAATACTCTAATTTTCTTCAATGTATAAAAAAACCGTGATAATAAGTAACTGTCGTGTTACGGGAACGTCAAAGCCATAGAAACTGACAAATTAATTCAACAAAATATGAAACCATCATCAATTTCTCTAATCATCATTTCAATAATAATTGGATTAATGCTTGAATCAGGTATAACTTTCTCATGCCCTCCTAAGTATTTAATCCATGATACGATAACAGGTTCCTGGTTGGGCGAACTTGAAATACCTAACACTGCTAAACTGAGAATGGGGATTACTATTATCAAAACCACAGGTAATTCTTATAAGGCAGTTCTAAACATTATTGATCAGGCTACAGGAGATATTCCTTGTGATGAGGTTATTCATAAGAATGATTCGGTTATCATCAGAGTTAATGGGTTAGGTATTGAAATTGCCGGGATCATCGATCCTCAGCATAAAGGTTTGATAAGCGAATTCAGGCAGCGTGGTGGAATATTTCCGGTTTTTTTCAATCGCGTTGACAAATTACCCGAATTATCACGGCCACAGGAACCAAAAAAACCATATCCATATAATGAAGAAAATGTTGTCTTTGAAAACAAAAAAGCAGGTATTAAGCTAGCCGGAACTTTAACATTTCCAAAATCAAAAACCAAAATTCCTGCAGTAATTCTCGTCACCGGTTCGGGTCAGCAGGACCGTAATGAAGAAACCGGAAGACACAAACCTTTTTGGATAATTGCTGACTATTTAACTCGCAATGGAATAGCAGTTTTACGTGTTGATGACAGGGGAATTGGTGGTTCAACCGGCAACTTCGACCAGTCAACAACCGGTGATTTTGCTGAAGATGCGTTAGCAGGAATGGCATTTTTAAAAAGCAGGCAGGAAATTAATCCCAAAAAAATCGGAATAATTGGTCATAGTGAAGGAGGAATGATTGCTCCGTTGGCAGCTTCAATGTCATCTGACGTTGCATTTATTGTGTCCATGGCAGGAGTTTTTATTAATTTTGAGGACGTCGTGATTGATCAAATCCTGAATCAATTGAAACTTCAGGGGATAAAAGAAGAAGATATTGAACTGGAGCGAGATTGGCGTAAAAAGATTTTTAGTCTGGCTAAAGAGAATACTGATTCTTCCACCGCTGCAAAAAACCTTTGGGAAATTTATAATAAGCTGCCTGATGAAGAAGTGGCAAGACTTAATTGGCCCAAAGGAAGACAGAATGCACAAATTAAACAAGTGTTAAATCCATGGTGGCGTTATATTTTGGGCATGGAT
The DNA here is from genome assembly GCA_964500155.1 of uncultured Rikenellaceae bacterium. Taxonomy (GTDB): domain Bacteria; phylum Bacteroidota; class Bacteroidia; order Bacteroidales; family VadinHA17; genus LD21. Next base: position 2,262 of record CAZCQC010000450.1, read on the forward strand.
AATAAAACAATTCTTATTAATGTGAAGTGTCCGGTACTGGCTATCTATGGGGAACTGGATCAACAAGTAATTCCTGATAAAAATATCCCGGTTATTGAAGAAGCACTCAAAGAAGGCGGTAATAAAAATATCATGGTGAAAAAACTTCCCGGACTTAATCATCTTTTTCAAACAGCGCAAACAGGTTCAGAATATGAATATTTTAGGATTGAGGAGACTATATCACCTCTGGCACTCAAAATGATTTCTGACTGGATACTTAAACAGGTAAATAATTAGAGAATTTTAAACGCCTAAAAACGTGTTTTCAAATCAGTTGTTCTTCACGGTTTTTGCCCGCCAGGACGGGATTTGTCCCTACAGGGTGCACTTTGCACCACCACTGCCTTTTGCCTGATGTCTGAAGTATATTGCCACCTATCTCAACCGTCCCAAATATTCTCCGGCAATCAGGATGATTATTGAAAGAATATTGCTTAATATTGATATCAATGTTCTGAGATACCCACGAGACTTGATGAGTCTGATAAGGTGTATCAACCTGTTTACAATTTAATATTGTATCATGCTCAATCCGTAATACTGTTTTGCACCATTGGGGAAACGAAAATTATAATAACTAAATAGGTTTAAACAAATACAACGATATGAAAATTATAACATTTGTTTTGGCCGTTCTTTTGTTTTCTGTTCTGTTTTCTTGCGAAAAAGAAGAGTCAGAAGAACAAAAGGATAACACAAGTAGTTCGCTTTCAGCAAAAAGTCATAATATCGGTCAGAATTGTATGAACTGTCATATAAAAGGAGAAGAGGGGGAAGGCTGGTTTAAAATTGCAGGCAGTGTTTACAACAGCACTCAGACTGTTCCTTACATTACGGCCACAGTTGAATTAAGAACAGTCCAGTCAGGTGGGGGAATCCTTGTCAAAAGCGTTGAAGTCGATCAGAAGGGTAACTTCTATACAACTAATCCGATCGATTTTGGATCTGGACTATATGTATCGGTTGTTGGAGGAATAAGTACTCAATACATGTCTTCGAAGGTAATAAACGGTGCATGCAATTACTGTCATGACTCGTCAAAAAGAATCTGGACAGAATAATAAGCAATCATAACCCCGCACACCGTTTTCTCAAACCCCATACCCCGTACCCCAAACCCCATACCCCATATCGATTTATTGTGACACCTGGATTTCGCATTTCTCTGGCCTTTAATCAAGATAGTTTCTTCGCATTTATAGACTTTGCATGATCACAATAACCTTTTTAACAATAACTTAGGATAGTGGAAAATTCTGTTCCTGATGACAAAATAACCTAAAAGGGATAATATCATATGGAAAACTCAAGTAATTCAACGACAAACGATAAGGAAGTTCTTCGCAAGCAAACAGACTATTCATTAAAGAAATTTAAAAACTATCTCTTCGATTTTTTCATGCTCTTTCTGGCTGTGACGTTAGGTTTTTTTGTTAATAATCTGAGCGAAGATCGATCAGACAGGCAAAGAGAAAAGCAATATATGAATAGTCTGATAAATGATTTAAAATCTGATACAACTCAAATCCAGGATGTTTGCAAAAGTATCAAAAATCAAATAGTTGGAATTGATTCCTTATTACATGTAATGGAGAATCCAGATGAATATAATTTTATAAATAGTTTTTACTATTTCGCACTTAAATATTTAAATTCAGCAACGTTTTATTCCGGTTCCGACAGAACAATCAGTCAGTTAAAATCGTCAGGAGGATTAAGGCTAATTCAGAAAATTTTTATATCTGACAGTATAGTGAATTATTACAGTTCATCAGATAATGTTAAATATAACACCGAGTTTTGCTTAAAAGAATTCAATAAGATTTTGGAGTCTGAAAAAGAGATGATGTATTTAAAATATCTCAGAGTTTATAAAATTGATTCAATTCCACATCTTAAAGAATTAGAATTACTAATCAATGATCCTGATATAATAAACCAGTTCTATAATCAAGTAATTTACTACCTCAGCTCATTAATAAACTATAATATCCTTTTAACTGATTTAAAAGAAGAGGCTGATACTTTAATGAAATTAATTAAAGAGAGTTATAATCTTAAGGATGCATCTGAATAGTTCTTCCGGACGGATATAATTTTACTCTAAAAAAGAAAAATACACACCACATAATACAGACGGTATTTATAGGGCTTGTCACAGTTTTTGCCTTTCGAGGGCGGGATTTAACGCCCGGCCCGAAAGGGCCGTTAGGGTTAAGGAGATAAATAATAGTAGATTTTTATGGTCAAAGTTCAATGCCCGGACAGGGCTCGAAACTTGAAAGGTCCATTTTTGAGGACAGTCCTGAAAACAATATTATGTTATCCCGTTAAACTAATTGGATTCTTAATAATTTCATTAAACCTAACCGGACAACATAAAGTAGAAAATACATACTATTCCAATGAGATAATTAGATCAAGAGGCTCAACGTACACATATCCAATATACTACGACAATAAGGTTACGGGCAAAAAACACCAGTACTTTGGCGAATTGGTAAAAAAAGAAAAAGAATGGAAGTACTGGTTTCCAAATGGACAGATCGAACGAATTGAAAACTACAAGTTGATTAAAAACAGCAATCCTGTCGATCTTCCTCATGGATTTTGGATATATTATAACTATCAGGGAATCAAATATAGGGAGGACATTTATAAAGATGGTAATCTTGAATCCGGAGATAGAGAAATATTTAATGATACTGTCCTGATTGGTAAAATCTCTTTTAAAAATGGGATTCCCGACACTTCACTAATTCATCCATTAACAAAACAAAATAATCTAATTATAAACCCCGATTTTGATTATTACTTTTATAAGTCTATTCCAATAATTTACCATGGTAAGGACAGAATAGAATCGTGGGTACCTTTTTGGACAACCCCGGGAAAATATACTCCTGATTATATTAGCAATTTGAGATTTATTGATGTACTTGATTATAATTCTCTTTTTGATTTTAACCTGCCCAATAAATTCAATTATATCGGGATAGCTCTATTCAAAGATGATGATGATTACTCCGAGTATATCCAGACTAAGTTAGCCGAACCGCTGATTAAGGGGAAAATATATTGCTTTAAGATTTCGATAAACTCGACAAGATTTACAAAGTACCTGGTTAATCACATCGCATGTGACATTTCTCCAACACCAATCATGGTTAATGACCAGAATGAAGACTCATTTTCACCACAAATTACCTTTTCTTACCTTCCCACAGAACCCAGGAATTTTGTAACTCTGTGTGACTATTTCACAGCCAATGGAGGAGAGAAATATTTGACTATTGGTCGTTTCATTAAAAAGGGTGACCTCTCAGTAACTGTAAAAGATAGTTTCCCAAAAAGTCAATTTAATCTTGATAAATCATCATATTACGTTATCGATAATGTAGAGCTGCTTGAAGTCCATGACCCACTTGAATGCAATTGCAGAACACTTATTGATGACCTTCGAATAAATCTGACACGGCAAGACACCTCCAGGTTAAAACTCATGACATATTTTAGTGAGTTAAAAATAGGGAAAGCAATAGTCCTCAATAATATAAACTTTAATTTTGATAGTTATATTCTTCTGAAATCTTCTGAGGATGAGCTAAGTTCTTTCTGCCAGTTTCTTATTGATAATCCGGAGCTCAGATTCAGAATTAACGGGCATACGGATAATATCGGAACAGATGAATATAATCTGGATTTATCAATTAAGAGGGCAAAATCCGTTTATAACTGGTTAGTAAATAAAGGCATACAACCATCAAGACTGGAATATACCGGATTCGGGAAAAGACAACCTTTAATAAATTCAACTGATGATAATTCAAGGGGCATTAATCGAAGAGTAGAAGTCCGGATCATAAACAATTAGTTACCTGCTTTTACCAGATACTTAAAAAAGAAAAACATGAAAACCATTATTGCATCCGTACTACTATTCCTTAGTAACCAGTTATCTGGACAAACAATTGCCATTAAGGCTGGAGCGTTAATAGATGTAAAAGAAGAAAGAATCTTTAAAAATGTAGTTGTAATTGTTTACAAAGACAAGATTGTTGAAATAAACTATAACAACCATATTCCTGATACAGCAGAAGTCATTGACTTGAAAGATTGCACCGTTTTACCGGGACTAATAGATGGTCATACGCATATAATGTCTGAGGGAGAGAATTATGATATGGATCTATATTCAAATTCCTCGGTATATCGAGCGTTAAGAGCAACATCACATCTAAAAACATCTCTATTAAACGGCTTTACAACCATTCGTGATGTAGGAAATGAAGGAACTGGATTTGCTGACGTGGATTTGTCACGTTCCATTAAAGAAGGATTCATTGATGGTCCGAGGTTAATTCCTTCCGGTAAGGGAATAGCCAACTTAGGGTTTTATTATCCTCTCGCACCAAACCAGAATTGGGAAATTGATTTACCGCATGGAGCCCAGATGGTATCAGGTAAAGAAGAATGTATAAAAGCAGTCCGTGATCAATTTTCCAGGGGAGCTAAGTGGATAAAAGTATATTTGGATTGGAGAACTTCAAATGGAAATAAGACAACCTTCTCGCCAGAGGAATTATCAGCTGTAATTGAGACTGCACATAATTTTGGTGCCGAAGTTGAGGTGCATGCTGAAACAAATAGTGCTATAAATATGGCAATAAACCTGGGAGCTCGTTCAATTGAGCATGGGGAAGAATTTGGTAGCGATCTGGTAGACAAAGCAATATCCAAAAATATATATTGGTGTCCAACTATCATGGTTTTTGAGTATTATAAAGAAAATGATATTCTTAAAACAGCTTACTTTAACATCATGACCAACTCTAAAAAAGGACTTAAAATTGTGCTTGGAACTGATGTTGGATCTTTTCCCTGGGCTATCAACCAGGCGAAGGAACTTGAATATTATGTTAAAAATGGCGGACTCAGACCTATTGATGCAATTAAATGTGGAACTATTAATGCTGCTGAAATGCTTAAAGCAGAAAATCAAATCGGTCAATTAAAACCGGGTTATTTTGCGGACATTATTGCAGTTAAAGGAAATCCGCTTGATGATATAACTATTTTACAAAATGTAATATTCGTCATGAAAGACGGGAAAGTATATAAGCGGAATAATTAATAACAACTAACCATAGAAATAAGTCAGCTGCCACTGACAACCCGAAATCTAACTCGCAATCATATTGACAAGTACCCTTATGCTAAATAGATTAATTGATGAAAGTTAAATTATTACTCTGCTTATTTATAACCATATTTTTCTCGTGCGTTAATCAAAATCCTGCAGAAAAAAACATTAGTGAACCCCTGCCGTATCCACATACGATTAACATTGGTCAGGCAATAGAAAAAACCGGTACTATTAAACTCAGTGAAATTGCCGATAGTATCAAATATCTTGTTCTTTCAAAAGACAAAAAAGTCCTGACCAAAAGATTCCTTTATCTTGAAATGACCGATGATGATATATTCATACAGATAGGAGGATCGTTAATTTACAGATTCGATAGTAAGGGGACTTTTTTAAACACCGTTGGGCAAATTGGTCGTGGACCAGAAGAATATTTGAATGGAAGTATGTTCTCAATAAATCCTGCATCACATTCAATTTATGTTTACAGGAATTTTATAAAGGATTTTATATCATATGATTTTAATGGAGATTTCTTAAAAAGTCTGCCTTTTCGTTTTAATAACGACATTGGCAGTTTCATATCACTTTCAGATACAGCCCTTTTTATTTACCCTGTTTATTTTGGAATTGTCCCTGATGACATGTTTTTATGTGGAATTTTTAATCTGGATGGGGGAAAAATACAAACAATAAAACATCCGGCTCAGAAAATCCCGGCAGACTTTAATCCTTCAAAATTTATGGTTGGTGGACCCTGGGCAATATATACCTATTTCAATAATGAGTTAATCTCAATATGTGATTTAGATACTGTTCAAAAAGCAAGTAAATCCTCATTATATAACGCTTTTATATTTAACTGGGGTAAGTTGCCCAGACCTAAAACTTTCGAGGAAAAATATTATATTGGTGGTAGACCTGAAAATGCAATTACCAATCCTATAAAACTTTTTGAAACCTCAACGATGGCATTTATCCTGATTAATGATCAATCTAATTATCAACTTATTGAGTTTGACAAAAGAAATTCAAGTTCAACAAGCATGGTTTTGCCAGATCCAAGCAATATGGGGTTCATTAATGACCTTGATAATGGTTCAAATTTCTATCCGGAGTGGACAAACAGAAAGGGTAATATCTGGATTAAAGCTATTGAAGCAATTGATTTTATAAATCTTCATAACTCATTACCGAATAAGGACTTTGATGAGAATTTAAAAAACTTCCTATCTGAATTACAGATAGATGATAATACGGTTTTAGAGTTAGTCTACTTGAAAAAGTAAATAGAATAATAAATAAAGACAGCAGCTCAGGAGAGATAATTTCATATAAACAGATCAGTACATGTTATAATATTAATCCATATTTTCAGTGCAACTAATACTATGATCATGAAAACAATACGATTTAGCCTGGCTGTAATTCTGATAATTTATTCAATTCCTGCCTTTTTATCAGGACTTGATATTTATAAAGGCACGGAACCGGATTTATCCTCAGAATGGATTATCGTCTGCATTTTTTTTGTTCTGAGTCTCGTTTTTGTCATTTCAAACCTGTTGGAATTAATCAGGCGGGATCTGGCCTCTCAGAGCGGGAATTACCTTCGGTGAGCTCCCTTCGGTCGGTTGGCTGTGCAGGGCACCACTTCGCTCCGGTTAGTCTCCGCCAACCGGAAGATAGAACCTGTTGGACCATTAGCATTTAATAGTTCCTGATAAAAGTTACAGAGAAAAAATTTTTCAAAAAGCCAAAATATGAGAACCCTCTTGTCGATATTTTTAATTTTAATTGCGATAGTATCTTCAGGACAAGATACTTTACAGTCCGGGCGAATGAAAGGTTTAGAAAGTTTTGTTGATGCCAGATTTGGCAAATATAAAGGACAGAAGTTACCGGATTTTGCTATCATTAAAACCGGGGAACTAATATTTTCAAATAAAAATTTTGAAAAGAAGGTTGTGTTTATCAACTTCTGGTTTGCTGCTTGTAAACCCTGTATCTCAGAAATTGAAGGTTTAAATAAAATGTACAATCTACTAAAGGACAAACCGGATTTTACTTTTATCTCATTTACTTTCGACCCCGAAGAAACGATAAGTAGTTCAATTAAGAAATACAATATTCAATACAGGGTAATACATCTTGATCGTAATGAATGCAACAGGCTGAATTTCAATAGTGGCTACCCAACAAATATAATTCTCAGTAAGGATGGGAATATTAAGTTTTTTATGGCCGGAGGAACAAGTTTGTCCGAATCCACTGATATGGTCCTTAACCTATTTTATCCAAAAATTCTAAGCCAATTCTGAAAGCACTGTTAAAACTCCCAGACTTTTTATTACTCAGTCAAATTCCATTTTGAAAGATCACTTGACAAAAACTCATTACTCCTAAAAGTAACTATTGCTAAAAACAAGTTAGCTGCCACATCAGCAGCATTTCTGCTTTTAATCCTGGTTGGAGAATTCTTAAATTTGTAAACATTTAAACAAATTCCAAATCTATGACAGATAATCTTCTCCTGATAAAGTGTAAAAAATACCTTAAGACTCTTTGTGTAGATATTACAGAACGATGTGTAGGCAGTAATGGAAATAAACAAGCCACCTACTTCTTAGAAAAAGAGCTTTCATTACACGATTGGGAAACCGAAATGGTTGAATTCGATGCAATTGATTGGGAAGAAAATGGAGCTACCCTCAAATCTGATGAAGAAAATTTTGATGTTCTGGTAAGTCCATATTCACTTGGATTCAGAGGTGAGGCAGAATTAATATCTGCATCAACTATCGAAGAATTATCAACGATTAACGCA
>CAZCQC010000451.1:0-5131 GCA_964500155.1 uncultured Rikenellaceae bacterium
GATGTTGTTAAAAAGGTACACCACTAAGCCTCCGATTACTATCCCGGTGGGGAACCATGCATGAAACCTGTTTAGTCTCCTGGTCTTTTCATCGGTGTACATGCTTGTTATAAGCGGATTACATGCCGCTTCGACACTGCCATTAGCTATTCCAATAAATAGAGTTGAGATGAATAGTGTCCAGACACCAGTGGCCACAATTGTAAGAATGATTCCGGCCAGATGGCAAAAGAATGCTATTGAAACGATCCTTCCTATGCCAATGATATCTACCAGTGGTCCTCCAAAAAACATCGCAAGGGTAAAACCCCAGAAGGCAGTACCAACGATCCATCCCACCTGGGTATGGGTAAGATTGAACTCAGCCGCCCATGCTTCAACGAAGGAACCCCTCGTGGCAAAAGCTAAAGCAGTAACTACCAATGCAACACAGCTGGCATTAAATAACCGGGTTTTCTGAATTGTTTCCATAAAAGTCAGTTTTATAAGAGGGAATTAGAAAAAAATATCGAGGTTGCTGAATGTTTTTATTTTTCAAAAGCTGAATCAAAAGCTATATCTGACGGAGGAAAATCAACAGATTTCACATACTGGCAAGCCTCAACTGCTCCGTGTTCTCGATCCATTCCACTGTCTTCCCATTCGACTGATAGCGGACCCTTATATCCGATAGTATTCAATGCCCTGATTATTTCTTCAAAATTAATATTACCGCGACCCAGGCTCCTGAAGTCCCAATAGCGACCTTTTGTGCCGAACTCAGTGTGTCCCCCGAAAACACCTGCTTCAGTCGGAATCTCCGACCATCTTACATCTTTCATATGCACATGAAAGATCCTGTCGCTGAAGGCATGAATAAATCCTACGTAATCAACTCCCTGGTAGCCAAAATGTGAAGGATCATAATTGAATCCGAATGAAGGATGGTTTTTCAAAGCCTCCAGAGTTCTTCTGGCAGATGCTATATCAAAAGCTATTTCTGTCGGATGAACCTCAAGGGCAAACCGGATGCCAAGCTTCTTATAGGCATCGAGAATTGGCTTCCATCGGATGGCAAAATCTTTGTACCCATTATCGATCATTTCCGGCAGAACAGGTGGAAAAGAATATACAAGATGCCAGATCGGACTGCCTGTGAATCCATTAACAATGGAAACCCCAAGTTTTTTTGCTGCTTCACCGGTTTTAATCATTTCAATGGATGCACGGCGTCTTACCCCTTCGGGATCACCATCACCCCAGACATAATCAGGAAGAATACCTTTATGCCTTTCGTCAATGCGGTCTGCAACAGCCTGTCCGACAAGATGATTTGAGATAGAAAATACCTTTAATCCATACTTTTCAAGGAGTTTCCTCTTTGCCCTGCAATATGAATCTGTAGCCTTGCTGACCTCAAAATGGTCGCCCCAGCATGCGAGTTCCAATCCATCATATCCGAACGATCTGGCTTTCTTACAAACAGTTTCAAATGTTAGATCCGCCCACTGGCCTGTGAATAGGGTTACTGGTCTGCTCATGTTCTAACGGAATTAATTATTTAATAATAAAAAGGTGTTTCTTGTTACTGGTTGCTTGTTGCTGGTTAGTTTCTCGTTTTTTATTTCCCGTACCTCAAACCTCAAACCTCATACCTCAAACCTCATACCTCATACCTCATACCTCATACCTCATACCTCATACCTCACCCCGATTAAGCATGCTAATATAACAAAATCCTTTTCATCAAATCACCCGGTTCTGGCAGAATTTGTTTACTTTGTGCATATTCTACAACATATTCTTATGGAATACAATATCGACTTTCTTCTCACGAGAAGAACAATCAGGCAGTACACACCGGAAGCCGTCGGTGATGATCTCCTGAATGAACTGATAAAAGCAGGCTGTCGTGCTTCTACAACTGGTAATATGCAGGTATACAGTATTATAGTGACCAGAGACGGAAGCATGAAAAGAGAGCTGTTACCCTTGCATTTTAATCAGAAAATGATCACTGAAGCACCCGTAATACTCACATTTTGTGCCGATTTTAACCGGTTCAATAAGTGGTGTGTTCTTAACAATGCCATTCCAGGATATGATAATTTTCTTTCATTCATTACCGCTGCCATTGATGCCATTCTTGTGGCCCAGACCATCTGTGTGGCAGCTGAAGCTAAGGGATTGGGCATTTGTTATCTTGGAACAACCACATATATGGCACATAAAATAATTGAGGTGCTTAAACTGCCTGAAGGCGTTGTCCCGGTAACCACAGTCTCGTTAGGCTGGCCGGCATGGCAGCCTGATCAGCCGGAAAGACTGCCGGCAGAGGCAGTGGTCCATAGGGAAGTATATTCTGATTATTCGGATTCGGATATCGAAAAATTTTATTCCGAAAAGGAGAGGAGAGAAGACTCTCTGCAATTTATAAAGGAGAATAATAAAACTACTCTTGCACAGGTATTTACTGATGTAAGATATAAAAAGGATGACAATATTTATTTCTCGAAGACCCTTTTGCAGGTTCTAAAGGACCAGGGCTTTATGAACCAATAAATACCTTACCGACTGCAGCCTGCTGCGTCGGAGTAATTGAGAGATCATTTATGCAGACATGCTCAGGGAGAGTTGCACAGAAAAATATTACATCTGCAATATCTTCAGCAGAAAGTGCCTTCACCCCCTTATAAACCCTATCTGCCTTCTCTTTGTCACCCTTGAACCGGACAAGGGAGAACTCCGTTTCAGCCATGCCTGGTGCAATATTTGTAACCCTTATGCTGTGTCTTAGAAGGTCTATCCGCATTGCTTTCGACAGAGCATCAACTGCCGACTTCGATGCACAATATACATTCCCGTTTTCGTAGACATCTTTGCCTGCAATAGAGGAAATGTTGAAAATGTGTCCACTGTTCCTTGCAACCATTAAGGGTGCTATCGCCCTTGTTATATAAAGGAGTCCCTTTACATTTGTATCAACCATCCTGTCCCAGTCGTCAATATCCCCGTCATCGATATGGGAAAGGCCTGCAGCAAGGCCGGCGTTATTAACAAGAATATCGATATTTTTCCACTCCGCAGGTAGTTTTTGTACTGCTGATCCGACATCAGATCTGTTTCTGACATCGAAATTGAGCGAAAGGACTCTTACTTCATCCTGAGTGAGTTCCTGCTCAAGTTCTTCGAGACGTTCCTTTCTCCTGCCGGTAATAATCAGGTTATATCCGTTCTTTGCAAATTTTATAGCAATGGCACGGCCAAATCCGGAGGTAGCGCCAGTAATCATTATTGTTTTTGCCATAGTTTAAGAAATATTTCAGGTAAAAGTAAAAATAATATTTGTACTTATATTTGACCATTAATTCTAATGAATGGATTATCGAGCAACTAAGACAAAAAGAGACACAGGTACCATGTTTGATTCAATTGCATGGCGATACGATTTTCTGAATCACCTGCTTTCATTCGGCACTGACCGGTACTGGAGAAGAAAAGCGATCGGGAAGATCGGGGACCATTGTAAGAATCCGCGGATAATCGATGTTGCGACCGGGACAGCCGATCTTGCAATCGAAGCATCAAAAATCAAACCTTTGCAAATTAAGGGGATTGATATCTCCACGAAAATGCTTGAGATCGGGAGACAAAAAATCAAGGCCTTGAATCTTGAAGATTTAATCGAGCTTATTAAATGCGATTCAGAGAACATCTGCTTTGAAGATTGTACCTTCGATGCAGCCATGGCTGCATTTGGCGTCAGGAATTTCAGAGATCCACTAAAAGGCCTTTCCGAGATGAGAAGGGTTGTGAGGAATAACGGAATTGTTGTGATCCTGGAATTTTCAAAACCAGACGGATTTATTTTTAAACATCTTTATAACTTTTATTTCAGTGTTATTCTTCCTTTCACCGGGTCGGTGTTTTCAAAGGACAGAAAAGCATATAAATATCTTAATGAGTCAGTTATGAATTTTGCCGATAAAGAAAAATTCATTCAGATTATGAGAGAGGCAGGGCTATCAGATATTAAACAGACAAGACTGACAGGGGGAATTGCATCTATTTATACTGGTGTTAAAAAATGAATGCAATAATTGGATTCCGATCGAGTTAATAACTAAGAGTTAATAGTTGCTTGTTACAAGGTGCTGGTTAAGAAGATACTTTGCACTAATTGCTTAACAGCCAGCAACTAGCAACCAGCAACAAGTACCATGTATTAAAAATTCACTGCCGACAGGGATTGAGAAAACGACTCCTATATTTAGCCATTGCAGGACTATTCCTTTTGTTTCATCTTGATTCTTTCAGCCAGAAACAGAAGCCGAAAAACGATTCATGGTACGACGACAAAAAACTCCATTTCGGATTTAGTCTGGGTCTGAATCTTATGGATTTTGACATAACCCCAAATCAGACTTATCTGGTTCAGAATGGCTACTATCCGGAGGTAAGCATACTTAATCCAGGTATTAATATTCAGGTTGTTACCAATTACAGACCTGCAAAATATTTTGATCTGCGATTCCTCCCGGGTGTCTCCTTCGGACAGAGAAATGTCCGATATTACGACTATAGTACAGGGGCAATAATTAATGAAGGCCAGAGGCTTGAATCATCCTTTCTCGAATTTCCCCTGTTGCTGAAGTACAAGGGTGCCAGGCTGAACAATGTAAGGCCTTATGTTATCGGCGGCATAAATTACAGGTACGACCTTGCAGGGAAGAAAGAATATGATGAAGACAAACAGGTTTATATAAGGCTTAAACGATCGGACCTTTATTATGAACTCGGAGCAGGGCTTGACTTTTATCTGCCATACTTCAAACTTTCTGTTGAAATTAAGACCTCGCGGGGGATCAGAGATATAATTGTTCATGAGCCGGCTCAATATCCCGAGTATGTGAATGCAATCGAGAAAATGCACTCCAGGATATGGATCATTGCATTTCATTTTGAATAGAAATGTCAAAACTGATTCAGCTGAACATAAGTCCCGAGACTGCTGCCGATGAAACGTTGATCCGCAGGTTGGCAGGATCGCTTTCAGGGATACCTCCATCCGGAATCGCTTTCCTCAGGATAATAAGGAAATCAATTGATGCACGGAAAAAGAACATCAGCGTCAATCTTGAGATTGAAGTCT
>CAZCQC010000452.1:0-3926 GCA_964500155.1 uncultured Rikenellaceae bacterium
GAATTGATTTGATCTTGGCAACCAGATCAACAGGATTAAATGGTTTAACTATATAGTCGCTTATCCCCAGTTCACCAGCCTGCCTTTGCATCTGATTATCGCTGAACGCAGAAAGAATAATTACAGGAGTATCTTTCCCCTGTTCAGACCTTACAAACTTAATAAGTTCGAGACCACTGCGGTAAGGGAGATGAATATCTATAACCAAAAGGTCATAATCGTTCTTCTGAAGCATTTCAATCCCCACATTCCCGTCATCTGCCACATCAGCATTATATCCTTCCCTTTCGAGGACAACTGACAGAGTCTTCATTGCCATAGGATTATCCTCACAAATCAATATCTTCATTATCAGATACCAGGATTATGAAATTAACATATATTAATGCTGTCTGAACTTAGGCAGTTCATTCTGTCAAAATTGGCGATTTTTATCAGCCCCGCAAAAGAAATAAGGTAATATTTTGACTTCCTGCATAATTTCGAAGACAAACGTTACAATTTTAAGTGACCAAAAATTCAGTCTGAGATGCTTTTCCCCCTTTGATTATCTGCCTGCCGTCAGGAGCTCTGTTAGATTCCTGATTTATGCAGTTTAACAGTAATAGTATCAACAATAACGAGGCATCCTTTTGGCATTTTAAGCAAGTCAGGCTCGATTAACTTATAAAACTCATTTATCACCTCATTATTGTCAATTATCTCAATCATTACGGAAGTTTCCCTGTCAGTTCCCGGAAACCGGGAGTGCTTATCCGGCTGCTAAGGCCATACCCCATGATCGTGCGAAGATCAGCAGCTATATCTATATTGAGAACCAGTAACTCAGCTTGATCAGAAAAATATTATTCGGGAAAACATCCCCAAGATAACCGTAGGAATCCCTGAATGAGGCACCGGAGGAACTGTTGCTCCCCGTACGGTCGCTTGACCAGACAAAATAAACATAGGATCCCAGGCGATATTCCCATTTTGCAACAAGGTTTGAGCGGAACTGATGAAAATTGAAATCGGGATTACCGACTGAAATAACAGTTGGCAGGACATCGTCATAATCGGTAAGAAAGTACGTTCCGTTGTATAGGAGAGGATTCTGATAGATCTCGAACCTCTCACCATAATTTTTTGAATCAGGAGCAGTTACGCGTTTTAGCTCTGAATAGCTGCCCTTTGAAATGAAAGGACTTCCATAGTACTGAACTGAAAATTCGGGAGTAAGATTAAGATCAACCCTGAAGATAAGACTAAGTGTTTTCTGATCAATTGTCCCTAGAATGTATCTCTTATTATTGTTCAGATAAGCACTTCCGGTTGCCACATACTGAAGCTCATCCTGATTCTCCTCGTACGAGGCAGTAACACCTAACTTCAGCATACTGAAAGGACGAATGGAGATCCCTGGTGCGATCGCCCATTGCGAAGCAGAATTATTTCCGGCCTTCTGGTACTGGTAGGAAACATGTGCAACATATTTTTTTGATGCGTCAGTTTTCAGGGTTCCTGCAAATTCAGTAGCAGAGGGCATTCGTATGTCATATCCTCCCCTGAGTAATCTTGTGTCTATATCCTGTGAATGATATGCCACTTCAGCGCTCAGACTCCACTGGTTATTGAACATTGTAATCAATGCCAGTTCAGCATCCCATCCAAGTGGGGTTCCATTGAAATTCCAGGAATTCCGCTCTTCAAAACCAATGTTGAAAGTGCGGAATATAGAGACAGGCTTAATAATAAGATAAGAGATTTTATTCTGGTTCTCTATCTGGTCAGCAGTCCTTAAATAGCCAAGGTCATTCATTTCGAGACCGGGAGTCAGCCAGGATATTGCAGTGGAGTATTTCCAGAATCCGCCTGCCCCCTTTCCTATCTCTATTTTTCCGCCCATACCGCTAAGGCTTGTCCTTGTATCATCATAATCGAGATAATCGGCTCCCGGCCGTTGAAAATAGTGCACCGGTGATTCCTGAAGTGCAGTTATAGCTTCCCGGCTTCCCCTGACATAACTGCCCATTATTTTTGCATTTACAAAAAACTTCTTGTCCTTCCAGTGATGTAGCAGATCGAGTCCCCCGGTAAAGGCATCCCTGGTCATGAAATTAAGCTGTTCATCTTCAATGAACCGGTTTGTAGAGGTGAACATACCTCCAATCACAGTGTTGCCGGCTCCATATCCCTGCTGTACTCGCCCAACCATATAATTGGTCAGGGGCTCTACTTTTTGTCTGGTCTCATTGCCCTCCAGGTCGGTGATCCTGGCATATTCATTTCCGGTAACACTCTGTATCAGTCCTACCGACAATCCTCCCGAGGTGGTTCCACTGAGCTTTACTGCATCCAGGATTGTTGTCATATCAGGCGCCTTCACAAAATGCTCATTATCATCGTACGCCGAATATGTCGGCGAATGTCCTATACGTCTTGAATAAAAAAGGTTCTGTCGGTCAAACTTATAATCAAAAATTGTCAACCCCTCCAGGAAGAATGGCCTTTTTTCTTCATAAAAAGTTTCAAAGGCTGTCAGGTTCATCACAGATGGATCAGATTCGACCTGGCCGAAGTCAGGATTGACAGTCAGGTCAACCGTGAAGTTGCTGGATATCCCGATTTTGGCATCGAGCCCTGCATTGCCACCCCATATCCTGCCGTTTTCCGCATACGGATTACCCGGCTCCTTTTTCATTGTCTTAAGATCCCCAAGCACAAAAGGCATTACTTCAAGGCGCTTTGACTTATTTAAACCTTTTATCCCATAAATCTCACCAAAGTTGTAAAGCATCCCCGGTCCTGTACTTGATTGTTTTTCCCAGTTGCTTTCCTCCTGAAGCCTGTCTATCCACCTCCATGTGTGCAATCCCCAAACCTGCTCATCCTTATTGCTGTAACGCAGCTGGCTAAGCGGAACCTCAAGCTCAGCCACCCATGCTGAATCCTCAAGGCTAACCTTTCCTTTCCAGACTGCGTTCCAGTTAAAGTCCCAGTTCTCGGGATTAAAAAGTACAAGATCGACTTTCTGCCCCCAGGCTGTTATTGTGAATTCAAAACCTGTACGGTAATCACGATAGCTGTCAATGGTAAGGCCCATCATATCACCAACAATTTCATCACGCACCCCTGCATACCTGTGAATTTTTTCAGGCTCGTTATCGTAAGCACGGAAAGCAACATAGAGGTATTTGTCGTCATATTGAATATTGAGTTCGGTCGGATAGGTGGGTTTTGCACCTTCAACCGGCTTCCATTGATTGTAATCACCTGCCCAGGTGCCTTTTTTCCAGCATTCATCATCAAGCTTCCCGTCGATAACAGGTTTTGAAGTCGAAAGCCGAGTTGTAGTATAAACAGGTTGTTTCCTGGTAATATCCTGTTTCGGAACTGTATCTTGCTGAATCTGGCTTACGGCATAAGAAGATGGTGAAAAGCCAATTGAAAATGTCACGAAGACTGTAATAAGGATCACCAGATATTTCCGGTCAGGATATTTGTGGGTCATAACGGAGAAATGTAAAATAGAATCTTCAAAAATAAGAGAATAACTGATTATTTGAAATGTCAAATAACCCGTTGTGAGTTAAAATTCATTAAACCGGATCTGACAATACCTTAAAACATCATATAAATTGAAATAAATGGTAAATTTCGGGTGCCAAAGATCAAGGTTCGGGGTATGGGGTATGGGGTATGAAGACAAAAAAAGCGAAACGATAAACTAGCAACCAGTAACAAGCAACCAGTAACATTAACTAATTGATTGCAATTCAAATTCTAAAAATAAACTTTATGAAGAAACTTTTTCCCTTTATCATCATTTGTGCTTTAGCATCATCAATAATTGCACAGGATCTGCCAGCGGGCGGCCCACCTCCACCGGAAGGCAGACAGCAGATGCAGCAAACACCTGATGTTTTCATTCCATTTGACACAAAAAA
>CAZCQC010000453.1:0-6956 GCA_964500155.1 uncultured Rikenellaceae bacterium
AAAATAAAAGAGAACTCCGGTTACAAGCCGGTATTATCAGGTGTTCCCTCTTCCCTACCGGCTATAATCAAAGCCAACAGGATACAGGAAAAAGTCAGAGGTGTTGGGTTCGATTGGGAGGATCGCAGTCAGATATGGGATAAGGTACTTGAGGAAATTACAGAGCTCAAGGAAGAGATTGAAAATCATAACATTCCCCGCATTGAATCAGAGCTTGGAGATGTACTTTTCTCAATAATCAATGCTTCGCGGCTTTACGGAATCGATCCCGAAGCCGCACTTGAAAAAACTAACAGGAAGTTTATCAGGCGCTTTAATTACCTTGAACAGGAGACAATGGTAAAGGGCAAATCTCTTCATGACATGAGTCTCGACGAGATGAACGTGATTTGGGAGGAAGCTAAGAAACTTGATTGATCTTCAGATACTCACCCCCTTTATCCCCCTCTCTACTTCGTAAAGAGGGGGATAATTATTAATATACAGAAAGTTACACCCCCTCTTTGCTTCAGCAGAGAGGGGGCCGAGGGGTGAGTACATATGATTAGAAATGGGAAGGGCTAACTAAACTTGTAACTAAGCAGCTGATAAATAATCTTTGCCGCAACAAAATCCGGTGCTCTGTTTGAAGGAGCAGGACATAGCTCCACAACATCAAACCCGACAACATTTTTTTTCCATATCACTTCCTTAAGGAAATTCATTATCTCAAGATACCCTGGACCTCCAGGTTCAGGTGTACCTGTTGACGGGATCAGGGAAGGATCAAAAACATCCAGATCGATAGTTATATAGACGTTCTCGGTAAGCTTATCTATAGCTTTCTGATATTTTGTCTTATCATCAAACAATTCATAGGCAGTGAAGATCCTTTCCCAGTCTGCATCGGAAGCCTCTTCCCGCGACATGCTTCTGATACCCACCTGGATCACAGGTGCAACTTCACGCATTCTGGCCATTGCACAGGCATGATTATATGGAGACCCCTCATATTCCTGCCTCAAATCTGAATGAGCGTCCAGTTGAAGGATTGAAAGGTTTTTAAAATGATGTGAAAAAGCCCGGGCTGATCCGATGCTTACAGTATGATTTCCACCAACAACTACCGGGAACTTCTCCTGCTTTAACAGGGATATTACCTTGCTATAGACAGCATTGACTAGCTCTTCCGGAGATCTTTTCTCAATTATCGGTTCAACGGTATGGATACCGAAAAGATGTACCTCTGAATCAGTCTCGATATCATAAAATTCAAGATTTACTGAGGCTTCCATTATTGCCTCAGGACCCTTGTCGGCGCCTTTCATCCAAGTACTGGTTTCGTCGTAGGGAACCGGAACGATGATTATCCTGGAATCAGAATAACCATAAACTACCTCATTACCACCAAAATTCATTGGCAAATGGTTTATATCCCGGTATGTTTACTTTTTTGATTTGGGAGCGCTTTTTTTCTTTGTATTCGCTACCGGGGCGGAATTTTCGGATTCAGGGGCCGGTTTTTCTGTTTCAGCTGCTTTTTCAGGTTCTTCCACTACCAGCATACCTTTTTTCTGAAGCAGGTTATACCAGAGAATAATTTTCTTTATGTCGCTGGAATAAACTTTCTCCCTTGAATAATCCGGAATAACCTCTTCAAAATATTTTTTTAGTTTTTCTGACTCAGCCTTTGAATCAATGGCCTGACCACCCGATTCTTTCTTAAATATTTTGTCGAATACTTTTCCCAGCGGCAGATCTTCATTTTCTGTAAAGACCGAGATATCCTCAAGCGAACTAACTTTGGCCGAACTGAATGCACTGCTTCTCTTACCGGTCTCAATATGTTCCACAATAATTGCATTCTTTCCCTGGGCTACAAATTTGAAAAGGCCCGCTTCTCCCGATATTGATAAAATGTCTTTTAATACCATTTAATTTAACTTTTGTCTGCAAATTTAATTTTTGTTGTTTAATGTTTAATCAGGCTGAACTCTTTTTTTAATAAATGCTGTCAGTTAATGTTCCTTTCTTTCTTAATCTTTTCATAAGCCTCATTTACCTTCTTGAACTTCTCATCAGCAGTTTTCCGGAACTCCTCTCCAAGATGGCTCACTTTGTCGGGGTGATATTTCATGGCCATTCTCCTGTACGCTTTCTTTACATCCTCATCCGTTGCAATCGGTTCAATTTCAAGGATTTTGTATGAAGAATCAGTTTCAGGGACAAACATGTTCCTGATTGATACATAATCGGATGAGGCAATGCCGAGATATCCCGACATTTTTTCGACAGCTTCAACTTCAGAGGCATTTATCGCGCCGTCAGCAATGCTGATATTGAAAAGAAGATGAACCAGCTGAAGTCGGGAAGAGTAATCCATATTATGATTGATCTGGTTACAGATATCCCTGACCGGGATATCTTTTTTCAGAATATCTTTAAGCATAAGAAGAGCCTCACGGGCACTGGGCTGACCGAATTGCCTGACAAAGAATTGTTTCACGTAATCAAGTTCCGATTTCACTACCTTTCCGTCCGCCTTCATCATAGCTGCAACAAGGACAAGAAGGCTCATTCCGAAATCGCCCTGAGCGGTGCTCTGTCCTGTGGAGATGTATCTTGATGTTTGAACAGTGGTATTGTCGACCATTGAACCTACGAGAAAACCAAGCACAGCCCCAAGAGGGCCCCCCATTACGAATCCAAGTCCTCCTCCAATCCACTTTCCAAATTGTCCCATTTGTCAGTTTGCTTTTTTGCAGAGTTTTAACATTTCTTCATGAATTCCAATTATAGCTGGAATAATCATATCATTTTCGGAATTGGAAATAACAAAATCCGACTGCTTTACCCTGGATTCGTCATCAATCTGATTTTTAATCCGTTCAATAATCTGTTCCCCCGAAAGTCTGTTCCCGCTGATCAGTCTTTCAATTCTCTCCTCCATAGGGGTCACTACTGTTACGATCCTGTCCATCAACCGGAATGCACCACTTTCAAAAAGAATAGCCGCCTCCATGATTGAATAGGGAGAATCCTGTTTATTAAACCATTCCCCGAACGATCTGAAAACTTCAGGGTGAATCAGGGAATTTACCTTTTCAAGCAATTCCTTGTTGTTGAAGATTATCTTCGCCAGTTCAGGACGATCAAGCTTTCCCGAAGAAAAAAGATCTTTACCAACAAGTAAATTTATTTTAATTTGAATATCCCTGTTATTATCCTGAATTTTTTTTGCTTCATCATCAGCTGAAAATACCGGAATTCCAAGGACTCCAAATACTTTACAGACAGTGGTTTTACCGCTTCCAATACCCCCGGTAACGCCTAGTTTCAGGCCTTTCCCTTCCTGTTTGTTCATTTGATTTTCTTTTCAATGAGAAAATCAACCTTTGAAGGAGAGACTCTCAGGGAACTTACAAAGGGAGGAATATTCCGAAACCCGACAGGGATTTTCTCGGATGAAGTAAGATCAGCCATTGCCAGATCAAGAACGACTTCGAATGGGACTTCTTCAAATTTCTTATAATCACTTATGGCAACAAGGCATTTAACCGATACAACATCTGGAAATATCTTGACGGTAATTGTATCAGGACAATTCAGGATTTTGACCGGCACCTTTATTTCAGCTTCAGTAAACTGCTCAACCGGTATAGTGATGATTACCTTCCTTGAGGAGATCGTGCACCCTTCGGGAGCAACCAGAGCAAAGCTTTTCGTGATTGTCTCATTGACACCCCTGAGTTTTATAAGCTTTGTTTTTACAGTTTTGACGGTATCAAGTATTCGCTTTGGACCAGTAATTGAAATGGTATCCGGGTCAGCGAGTATCATGCCCTTAACCAGGTATTGTTTTTCAGTGGTAACTTCAATGTTCGGGTTAACCTTAACCTTCTTGGCAATTATCCTGTCGAAGGAGAAAAACAGGGTATCAGGTTTTATAGATGATATTTCACATTCAGTCCTCAACTGGTTTCTAAGTTTGGGGATGAGTCCTGTTGTAATTAAATAATAACTGAGTGTTCTGCTCCCGGGAACTCTCCTGTAATTGATTGTTGAGACATCAAGTATTACCGGAGAACGGTTTCCCGCAAGCTTGAGTTTAAGTATTGAATAACCTGGACCTTTCAGGTACAGATCAATTGCGGCAGGCTGATCATCTGCCATTACTCTCTGTTCCGGAAGATTTATATATCTTACCGGGTATTTCATATCATATTCAACAGTCTTTTCGAGAGAATTGAGATACCAGAATATGAATGCGAGAATAAGGAAGAAAGAAAAAACTACAGCCTCCCTGTTAATGCTGATTCCTCTTTTTTCCGTAAGTTTTTTAAACCATATGGCGCCTGACCATTTCACTTAGAAAAGCTAAAGGCAGATCTAAACTGAATCAGAACTTGGATCTTTTATAAGAGCGCTCTTGTCCACTTTAAGCTTAAGATCACCGCCAACCTCAAGCATAACGAAATTGTCCTTCACTTCCCATATCCTGCCGTAGATACCACCGGTAGTGATGACTTTGTCACCTTTCTTAAGTGAGTTCCTGTAGTTGGTCATCTCTTTCTGTTTTTTCATCTGTGGCCTGATCATGAAGAAATAGAAAACAACAAAGACAAGTAACAATGGCAGAAAAGTAACCAGCGCATTGCTCTGCCCGGAAGCTGACCCTGCAGGCTGTCCCATGAGAAGGATAAAAGCTAAATTGTTCATAATTATTATTTATTTGTGATTAGTGATTAGTAATTGGTAAATTGTAGTTGTAATTGGTAATTGGTGATTTGCAATTTGTAACTGGTGGTTTTTCTTTTATTGTGTGATTTTTTCTTTTACAAATCCCCCTTTGAAGGGGGCATGGGGATTTTTTAACTGTTTCTTGGTTACTTGTCCTGCGATATCACTTCTGCAGTTATTTTAAGGATTACCACTTCGGTTTTGGAGTTCGATCTGACAGAGACTGTTTTTGTCTGAATGCCGTTTCTTCCATTTGAATCAAAAACAACCTCCAGATTTCCTCCTTTTCCAGCCGGAATCGGGGATCTGCTATATTTTGAAACTGTGCATCCACAACTGGAAGACGCTGACTCTATAACGAGGTTCCCTGGTCCTTTGTTTTCATATGAAAAGATATGAGCAACCTTCTCCCCTTCTTTGATCTTGCCAAAATCATATTCAAATTCCCTAAAACTTATATCTGCAATCTCTACATTTGCCTGCGAACCTGATTTAACAGTAACTTTCTCTCCCCTACCCTGACTGCATCCTGTAAGTATAATTAAAATGAAGAAAAATGACAGGATTTCTTTCGTTCTCATTATACAATTTTTCACTTTTTAGTTTTCGATATTATCACCTATCAAACCTTTCCCGGTCTTCCGGTAAATTCCTTTTTCCTTTATCTCCTTTACAATATTATCGAGAATTCCATTGACAAATGTACTGCTTTTTGAGGTACAATAATATTTTGCTATTTCAATATACTCATTCAGAGTGACCTTGACAGGGATTTCCTGAAATTCAATTATCTCGGTGATAGCCAGCTGCATTACCAGAATATCCATAAGTGCAATGCGCTCAACTTCCCAATTGGTTGTGTTTTTATCGATAAGTTCAGAATATCTGGTGGTATTCAGGATAGCCTTCCGGAATAAGATCCTGACAAAATCCTCATCCTCTTTATTTTTGAAAAGCGGCATCATTAAGGCATCCTCTCCGCTTTCGGGTTTGAATTTCTTAAGGGTTTTTTCGATCATTATGGTTACATATTCCATGTCATCGTTCCAATAGATGCTTTGTTCCTCAAAGTTTGACTCAAGGTCTTCCGATTCAGCAAATAGTCTTGTTATAAGATTTATAATGAACTTCCTGTCGGCAGTATAACCGTGAACTTCTGAGGACATATATTCCTCGTATGAATCCCATGCCATCATTTTGTTGTACATCAGCCTGGGAATATGAGGATAGTTTATCCAGGATAGTTTCTTTCCGGAAATGTAACTGTTAAAAGCCTTATTCTTTCTTAACTGGGCAATAAGCTGATTATCAATAAATCGTCTTTTGGGATTAAGGTCCTCCTCTGTAGGCATTCTTTTCTGCAGAGCCTGATCGATTTTCTCTGAAGCAATTTCGGCTACGTCCAGTACAAGAAGAAGCAGATAATGGTACAGTTCGTACGTTTTTTCGATGCTGAATATTAACTCTTTCTCAGCCAGTGATACATCATCATCTTCCCTACGGTTAAATGCATAAAGTGCCATGAGGGCTTTTATGCGCAATAATCTTCTGCTTATCATTAATAAAGAACCTCAGATTTTGGCAGCAAAAATAACCTTTTTCCATTAGCTTCAAAACATCCTGGCAAAATTTAGGCTCATTTAGATAGGCTTGTTTTGATTTTAAAAATATTTGTTACATTTGACAATCAAACACTAGCCTAACCTAAACCTAAACTGACTGAGAAATGGAAGAAGAAGCCGGAATAAAGGAGGTCACTAACGGTATTAATGAAAAAAACGTAAAGGAAGAGATTTACACCAAAGTAGTAAGAGCTGGAAAGAGGACCTATTTTTTTGATGTAAAGGCAACCCGCAAGGAGGATTACTATCTTACGATAACTGAAAGCAAAAAGCGTCTTGGAAAGGAAGGAAAGATTTTCTATGAAAAGCACAAAATCTTTCTCTATAAAGAGGACTTTGAGAAATTTGCTGATGGACTACATAATGCTGTTACATTTATTGGTAACGGTAAAAATGAATTAAGAACAGAAATAACACATTCAGAAGAAGAAACAAAACAGGAACCTGTTGATCTCGCTGCCAGGGAATTTACAAATATTGATTTTGAGGACCTTGGCAAAAAGTAAAAAATTATTTTTCTGAATGGTAGACTACATCCTTCTAATATTAGCTATTATCCTCATTATACTTGGTATAATTGGCTGTATGGCACCTGTTTTACCAGGTCCGCCGTTA
>CAZCQC010000454.1:0-17266 GCA_964500155.1 uncultured Rikenellaceae bacterium
CTCCGGATTTTCTTTAAGTCTTTTCAGCCAACGGTTCTTGTATGGTGTGAAAATGGTGTATGGTCTGTTGTCGGATTTCATTATTTCACTTTCTTCAAAGATCACCTGGTCCCTGTAACTGAAAAAGCCTATACCGTTCCTTTTCAAAAGCTCCTCAACTCCTTTGTCACGTCTGATTGCATATGGTTCATAGTCCTTGTTGATGTAAACTGCATTGATATCAAATGATAATAATAGTTCTTTCCATTTTTCCTCAGGATCTCCATTCATAATATAAAGTGAACTGCCTGCTTTTTGAAGATGGCTGTTGATATCTGAAAGATTTTCATGGATAAAGCCGATTCTGGCGTCATCACGAGGGAGTTCACCGGTGATATTTGTGTCGAAAATAAAAAGTGGCAATACAGGGAACCCTGAAGCAAGAGCCTGATCAAGCGCGGTATTATCCTCAATCCTTAGATCCCTCCTGAACCAGAAGATGGTTATCTTCATAATGCTGCTAGTTTCACTTGTCCATTTTCTTTAGAAGTTTCGGGTAAAGATCATCCTTAACATATAAAAATTCAGGTTCAATTTTAAGAATATTATCATATACCTCTTGTGCCGAAGTGTAATCTTTCAGATAAGTATATGTTTGTCCGATCACAACCAGCAGGCTCATATAGTTCCAGTTAACTGAAGTAAATTCAGGATCTCTTTCTACAAGATCCCTGGCTTTAAGAAAGTAATTCAGAGCTTCCTTTTTGGTTCCCCCTAGAGCAGATGGCATGTAAAACTTCATATTTCCATACTGAACATATGCAAAGTAATTTGACGAATCGAGTTTTAGAGCCATTCTGGCACATTCAATGCTTCTAAATCCGTTAACCGGAGCCGAAATAGGATTTAATCCGATCCTGAATCCATAAAATGCAGCTTTGTATGAATATACAACCGACAGATTATAATTACCTTTTTCAAGTATACCGATATTTCTCTGAGCCAGATCAAGATATTTCTTTGCCTCCTCTTTTTTCTCGAATCCTGTGCAATATCCTATATACCCGTACTGGTAATTGACAAGCTCGAGTAGAAGATCATTGCTTTTTTCAGGGATTGTATCCATCCTGTCAATAACACTCTTCCACTGATCCATTTTGTTGCAGATATAAGCATAATAGATTTCAGACCTGCTGTTATTGTTAAATTGCAGTGAAGCTGACAGAAGAATAATTATTATGTTGTGTACCGGCACTTTCATTGGAATTTGTGTAATAATATAAAAAATAAATTAAAAAATCTGCTTATCTTAGATTTCCTAAAACTCTGAATCAGATGAGCAGAAAACTAAATTCTCCATTGCTGATACTTATCCTGCCGGCCATTTTAGTGCTTGCTTTGTTGTCAGCCTTTTCAATCAGGCTGGCGGGACCACAGGAAGATCTTAAAAACAAATATGCCTACAAGGATTTTGAATCTGCAAAGAAATGCAGATCGTGTCATCCGGGCATCTATGAACAGTGGTCCCAGGCGATGATGTCGCAGGCCTATACCCATCACTGGGATGAAATAGAATATTTCGATCTTGCCGTACCGCATGCAGCGGCCAAGCCTGATCTTAAAGAACCAGTTGACGGTTGCAATGGATGCCACACTCCGTTGGCTTTTATGGGAGGAAAACAGTTCCCGCCGCCCAGGCCTTCAGAAAAAAGCATGGCCAATGAATCTGTTTCCTGTGAGGTGTGCCACCTGACACAATCGGCCCAGACAGACCCACCTTATAACTTTAGCTATCTTATCAGGCCGGGAATGACTAAATATGCCGGACGGACTCCAACAGTTGAATCTCCGGCGCACAAAATAGTGACAAACGACTTCTTTCGTACAACTGAATTCTGTGGCAATTGCCACAATGAAAAAAACCCGTTTGGTGTCTGGGTGAAAAGCACCCAGCTTGAGTGGAAGGAGGGTCCTTATTCAAAAGAAGGGATACGCTGCCAGGATTGCCACATGCCTAAAGGAGGCCCCTTCCTTAATGCCCTTATGACAAAGCCCTATAACGATGCAAGGATTCACCTGTTTCATGGCGCCCATGATCCCGGCAAAGTAAGGGGAACAATTGAGGTCAGGATCCATCCGGATATTCGAGAAGCTGAACCGGGAGAGAGTATAGTTTTTACAGTTGCGCTCTTCAACCAGAAAACCGGCCACAAATTTCCTACAGGATCAGTTGAGGATCGTATTGCATGGCTGCAGGTTGAGGCAACAGATGCAAAAGGAAAAGTAACTCATCTCAATGTTGATAAAAAAGGTTTTGAGGGAGAAGAGTATACGATTTCCGGGGATCACCTTGCATACCAGGATATGGGGGTTCCTCTTGGGCAGCCCGATTTCAAAGGAGTCCAGCGTGACGGAATACCATCAGGAAACAGGATATTCAGAATGCCGTACTTTGATCCTGAAGGCAGGATGACAATAATGCAATGGAACACAGCAAAACTGGGAGTTGATTACAGGATCGGCCCCAGGGAAACGAAAGTGGAAAAGTTTACATTCAGGATTCCTTATGATGCTGCTCTGGGTGAAATGAAAGTGCGGGCGGTGCTAAACTACCAGCTCCTTGTAAAACCTGTGGCTGATCTCCTTAAGGTACCTGCCGATGAATCTGAAATAAAATTTGTAAACGATCACTCAACAAGTGTACAGATCCTGCCATAAAGAATAAATACCCCCTTCCTAACCTTCCCCCAAAGGGGAAGGAACCATGGATTTTAGACATTCCGCAAGGCGGGATAAGAAAGGGGGTTAAAAGTTCAAAAAAAGTAACTTTTAATAATAACCCGATACCATGAAAAATAATAATTATATAAAGATCACTCTCCTTGCTGCCACCCTGTTTTTTTTAATTCTGTCAGAATCCGCCAATGCCATCCCTGCTTTTGCCCGTAAATACCAGATAAGCTGCCAGGTATGCCATTCTCCTGCCTTTCCGCGTTTGAAGCCGTTCGGCGATGAATTTGCCGGGAACGGATTCAGGCTTACTGAGTATGAATCTCCCAGATACTTTATTCAGACTGGAGATGACAGGCTTTCACTTTTCAGGGAAATCCCGCTGGCAATAAGGATGGATGGCTTTGCATCCTATAATTTCGGTAACCAGGGTACCACCGATTTTGGAGCTCCCTTTGTTCTGAAAATTCTCTCCGGTGGTGAAATTTCCGATAAAATATCCTATTATTTCTATTTCCTTTTTAATGAAAGGGGTTCAGTTGCAGGTGTTGAGGATGCATTTGTAATGTATCATGATCTGCTGGGATCAGGGATTAATTTATATGCGGGACAATTTCAGGTTTCGGATCCTCTGTTTAAAGGTGAGCTCAGGTACACACTTGAACCTTACAAAATATACAGTGCTGCACCTGGTAATTCATCAATAGATCTGAAATATGACAGAGGGATTATTTTCGAAAAGGATTTTAAAACAGGGACAACCCTGGTTGGAGAAATCGTAAATGGATGTGGCATTGGCGAAGCAAATGACTCATACCTGTTCGACAAGGACAGATACAAGAATTTTATGCTCAGGATAAGCCAGTCGATCGGTAAATACATTTCAATAGGATTTTTCGGATATACCGGGAATGAGGTTGTCTCAGATCCCTATTTAGTGATGGATAGCGGGATAAAAATGTTCGGACCTGACCTTACAATTAACATCGATGAAAAATTGATAATTAATGCCCAGTATGTCAGAAGGACTGACTCCCATGTTCTTATGGATTCTCCATACCAGGTAGGTACTGATGTTTTGACCTCCGGCGCTTTCGCTGAAGTTATTGTTGCCCCTAAAGGCGATATGAGTAAATGGTACCTTACAGGCCTGGCTAACTGGGTAGAATCTGATTATGACCCTCTCGATTATGTTTCGGCAACTTTTCATGCCGGTTATATTCTGAAACGTAATATGAGGGTAGTTGGGGAATATACTCAGTCATTCAGGGGTCCTGATTACGGTAAGGTGAATGTTGGTATAATTACTGCATTCTGATCAGCGTCCCCTGCTCCCTCCCGGACGAATCGGCCTCCCCCTGAATCCCTCTCCTTGAGGAGAGGGACTTAATCACATAACCTTTATTTCCCCCTTCTCTTTCAGGAGAAGGGGTTGGGGATGAGGTTTATTGAGGAAGAAGATATCTCTTCAGCTTACATCCTTTCAGTTGTCTGATTCCTTCAGTCACTGCCTTCGCATTTATTAGTGCTCCGGCTTCATTTGTATGAGTATGATCAGTCATAAAAAGTTTTGTTGTAACTTCATCTTCACCAAGAATATCATACCTGGCTGCAATAATTTCATTAAGATCAATAAAATGAGCCTCTCCGGCCTGAGCAGTTTCCCTGGCCCATTTCCCATAATCCTCTGATGCCCTCACAATCCTTCCGTTTTCCCGGATATTCCTCGGGACCAGAGAACAAACAACAGGAATGGCTCCTTTCGACTTTGCATCTGTGATATATTTACGGATATACCATCCATATGTATGTACGATCTCATGCTTTTTTGAAAGGATGTTATCAATCTCCTCGGTTTCCTCGCCGGTTCCCCTGAGGGTTCCTCGTGCCCGGCTGTTATCGTTTACCGGACTGCTGTCGTTATGACCGAACTGGATGAAAACATAATCTCCGGGCTTCAGCATGGTAGCTACTTTATCCCAGAGTCCTTCACTAATAAATGTTCTGCTGCTCCTTCCGCCAAGGGCATAATTTCTGATCGATATTTTTGATGTGTCAAACTGAGTATGAAGGTAGGTGCCCCAGCCCCATAATCCGCCTTCGCCTTTACCACTTCCGTTTTTAACCGTTGAATCTCCGATCAGATAAATGATTGGTTTTGGTTTTTGTTCAGGAGAAAATCCCTGGGCTAAAACAAACAGAGCTGCTAACATGGATATAAAGCGTAACATGAAGGTGATAAATTATTAAAGGAACCTTATAAAGGTATGTAAAAAAGGTGATTTTCTTCCCGGGAGATAAGGATTTGGAATGAAGCGGAAATAAAAACCCCCCTTCGGAGGAGAAGGGGGGCGTTAATATATCATGAAATATTCTTTATTTCCTTCGGGTTGAACTGCTTTCAGATTCTTTTTTTGTTGAGGAACTCTGCCTTACAACAGTTTCTTTTTTTGCTTTTTCAGTTGTTCTGCGTGCCGAGGAGCTTTTGCCTGTCGATTGCTGTTTGGTCGTTCTTGCAGGTTCAGCCTTCTGACCTGACTTTGAACTTGAAGCAGGTCTTGAACTAACTGTTTCAGATGATGATCTCCTGTTTGTAACCGTACTCTGCCCGGCAGATGATTTTGTGTTAGCCCTGGTATTACCTCCAACGGTACCTGTTGAACGTCTTGTTGTTCCATTATCCGATCCGGTAGACTGTCTGTTGGAAACGCCTTCAGAAGCCTGTCTTCTGCTATTACTGTTTCCTGTTGACATACTTGATGCCCTTTCAGGATGTACTTTTGCATAGAGGGCTTCACCCTCGCGTCTCTGCTCCGGACGTGAGTAGGTATTTTTATAATGGCCTTCATTTATATTGATAGTTACATTTCTTGAATAGACCCTTTTATCGCTGTAGTAGAAGTCGTTCCATCGGTCATAACGTGGACGGTCGTAGCGGTGGAAGTGACTGTAGTATTGAGGGTACCAGTTGTAATGATATCCATAGTAGTAGTGATAGTAGTAAGGGCGCCATGGATTCCAGTATGAGGGGTAATATCCCCAGTACCATGAAGAGCGCCATATCCTGTAGTCCGGAAGGTAAATGTATCTGACCAGCGGCCATGTGGCAACTTCAACATAAGTGGTCGTGACCACATTTACATTCTGCCTTCCTGATCTGCCTGTATAACCCGGATTGGGAGTCTCGGCATATATTGGTTCGACTATGTAATTTCTTCCGTAAAGAGCTTCATCACCTATGAGCTGAATTTGTACAGAACCGTCGCTGAGCTTCTGAACAGTAAAGACACCCACATCCTGACTTTCGTTGCGGTCAAGCACCGCCTGCATGACCATTGTGTGGACGTTACCGTCGACATAGTCGATTACCTTTATGTAATCGATATAGTTATCGTTATTGAGATCCAGGTTGTTAATCCTGGTGTTCTCATCGTTCAGGCTTTTTTCAAAGCCTTCAATGGTTTCAGACTTCTGGAATAAATTCATTACAGCGTACAGGTTTAAATTATCACCTGGCAAGCCCAGATATTCATCCGGATAATCCTGAGCCATAAGTGCGGTCCCGACTGCAACCATTGCTGCGAGTATCGAGGTGGTTAAGAATCTTTTCATGATGTTTATTGTTTAAAGAACTTGTTACAAGGTATTAATGGCAAAACTTGTGCCAATCGATTTTAAAGCGGATAATCTGGTAAAATATTGTGTCAGCAACAGATTCAGGATGAGATAATTTGAATAATTGAAAATTTATAGGCAATTGAGGATCCTGTATTGCTCCTCACTTAAACCTGACAGTAATTGATTGAAACTATTAAAGCAACTTTGATATTATTATCCTTTTACAAACTCTTTGAAGTTCGCAAACTACTACTCTTGTCGGGTTGAAAGTGTATTCAATTACTGTGGGCTTAATCCCAATCTTAATTCTTGAATTTTTTCTCTGATAGAGGTCATCTTTTCCTGTCTTTCAGCAGAATAGGTCTTTTGTTCCCTGTCGATGAACTCAAAAAGAATTAGTGATTTCTTGAAGTATTCCAGGGAACCGGGTTTGTTCCCCTTTGCATTCTCAAGCTCTGCCTCGGCATTGAAGAGCTCTGCAAGGATCTCCAGGTGACCGTTTGTATAGTTATGTTCTTTCATCAGTTTCCTGGTCAGGTCAGCTGCAGGTATTGACCTGAAGAAAGCTGCATCTTCCTTAAGCATATCATAATAGATCCTTCCCAATTCTTCGGAAGCTTTATTATAATCCTTTTTTTTTATCAGGCCCAGGACGGCAGCTATCAGATCCCCTATCATTTCAACCATCCTCAGGACATAGTCTTTTTGATGCATGTTTATTGGATTTTCTGTATCAAAGATAAAAAGAATGGCAGAGTCAAATGAGTTTCTTAATAGCTTATATTTGATATGGAACAACAAATCTGATCTGCTATGGTAAAATACATTAATTTAATACTTTTTGCAGGAATGCTGGTAATGAACTATCTGGCCAATGCACTTCCATT
This sequence comes from uncultured Rikenellaceae bacterium, assembly GCA_964500155.1. Lineage (GTDB taxonomy): Bacteria > Bacteroidota > Bacteroidia > Bacteroidales > VadinHA17 > LD21. Next base: position 7,215 of record CAZCQC010000454.1, read on the forward strand.
GAATAATAAAACTACAGGAGAACTCTCTGACTTTTTTCCCAATCTTTTTGTTCCGGCTGGAATTACTTTTTCAATATGGGGTGTTATTTACCTCCTGCTAACTGTTTATTGTGTTGTTCAGTTCACCGGATCCAGCAAGGAGGTTATTTCAGATATAAGCTGGCTGTTCGGCATCTCATGCATTCTGAATGCAATATGGATAATATTCTGGCATTTTGGCAAACTGCCTATATCGCTGATTGTTATGGTGGGGTTGTTAGTAACGCTGATCCTGATAAATATTTCAATCCGTGATCTGCCATTCGGGATCATAAAAGCAACCTTCGGGATCTACCTGGGCTGGATCTGCATTGCTACTATAGCCAACGTTACAGCGTTACTTGTAAATTCAAACTGGAACGGATTCAGTTTCCCGCAGGAAACCTGGACTATTATAATGATCTTCACTGGTGCAGTTCTCATTGGACTGACTGTTTACAGGCTTAAAAATCCTTTTATAGGATTGGCTGTGGTCTGGGCATTTATAGGCATTGCAATCAAAAGGCAGGATGATTACAAGTCAATATTTATATCCGCAATAATTGCCCTTTCTCTTGTGGCACTGATCAGCTTCTGGGGCTTTCTGAGAAAAGTATAACTATTCAATAACGGTGTGGGAATAATTTCTACATACTCCCCTGAAGCAATCACTCTCAGGTTCTCCCCGTTTCTGCAAGGAATTTGCCGGCAGGTTATTCCATGAAACGAATTCCTTTGTGGTATAGACATGAAACAGACCATTTGATATCATTGCTGCAATGTTATAGAAATCAGCCTGAAGAGGCTGCCTGTATGCCATTTGGGTTGTCTGCCCTCCCGACAATAACATTGCTCTGGTCATTCCCATCCATGTCATACTCATTCCAGAGGGAATCGGATGATCAAACCAGGAAGCCCCAACTGAAGGAAAATCATCAGTTTTCGATTCAATCCAGTCATCTCCTTTTCTAAATGTGTTTACATATCTTGCCATTGCTGACATCATTCCCTCCCATGACGGGTCATGCTCATAAAGCATACTTACAGCAGTAAGCAGGGTTGCAGCATCGGAGAGGAAACTTTGTTCCTGTAGCGAATCCCTGAAAAATGAATGACCGAGTGTTTTACCATTCCAGAATTTCTGAATAATATCTTTAACCAGAGAATCAGCCTTTGTGACCAGATCATTATTGTCAAGATACCGGCCGGCCTGAATTAAAGAAATGGCGGTAAGGGCATTAATGCCCGATATTATTTTCCCGTCTCTTGAAGGTTGTTTTCTGCCATTACGGTATGACAGAAGTTTGTCTTCTATCTCCTTAATTGAATTATCATTCTTTCTGATCAGATGGATCCTGCCTTCAAAATTCCCATCTTTACCGATTATATATGTTTCAGATAATCGATTAAATTCTTCAGCAGTAAGTATCTTTTCCAGCTCGTAATAACTCCACAGATAAGTTGCCCCCTCCTCATGTCCTGTGTCTGCATCATGAGCTGAAATATAGAATTCACCTTCTTTAAAAGAATCTTCAAGGCAGATTATTATCTTCTCAGCCATTGATTTGTAAAAAGTGTCTCCTGTCAGCCTGAATCCCAGGGAATTTACCCAGAGTGCCATAGCCTGGTCATAAAGCATTTTTTCGAAATGGGGGATGGTCCATTCCGGATCAACACAATATCTGAAAATTCCCCCCTGGAGATGGTCGTTAAGTCCTCTTAGCCTCATTGCATCAAGAGTTTTGATGCAGATTTTCCTTAAAGTGTCATTTTCTTCTGAGGCCTGGAAGTATAATAAGTAAAGTAAAGTGGTGTGTGAGGGAAACTTCTGGTTGTTTCCGAATCCACCGTTATCATGATCAAAGTATTTAATTATTGCTTCAACCAGGTTTTCCTGATCTGAAAATGGAGGATCTCGTTTCTCCGGTTCGAATTTTGGAATAGTCTCTTTTTTTTGCTCAATGAATTCAAAGACCTTCCGGGCAACCGAAAGGAACGAAAAGCCTTGATCCGGATGTTTCACTGGTGCATATGTGAGGGCATAAACGGGTCTGAGCTCTTCTGTCAGAAATACATTAAGAGGCCATCCGCCGCTTCCATTCTGCCTGTTGATGAATTCCATGAGAAACTGATCAATATCAGGTCTCTGCTCCCTGTCAATCTTTATGCAAACATAATGGGAGTTAAGGTAATCGGCAGTGTCGCTGTCCGAAAACGCTTCCGATGCCATCACATGGCACCAGTGACAGGTCGAATATCCGACAGAAACAAATAAAGGCTTTTTTTCAAGCTTGGCATGTCGTATGACATCAGGACTCCATTCCTGCCACCAGACCGGGTTTTCAGTATGCTGAAGTAGATAAGGAGATGATGAATTATTTAGATTATTCCTGGTAAACTGCATTTACAATGATAATTAAGTGTTTAGTATTAAACAAAAAACAGAGGCAAATGGATTTCGGTAATTTCGGAAAATTGAAAGGAATAAAATTTTATGACTTATCTGAGAAGCTTTTCCAGGTCCCTTTTAGTCCTGCATGGATGGACACCCGGGACTTTTCTCCTGTTTGCAGCCTGTGCAAGTGAACCGGAAAGCAGCAAGTTTATGCCACCGAATAAAGTCCTTGCTTTTGTTATAAAATCATCCGGATCCTCAACAGATATTCCTGAAAGTGCGCCGGTGATTATTAAATCAGGACTCCATTCTTCGCTGGCCTCAACTGCGGCATCCAGTGGAGTTGATTGCCCGAGATAAAGTACCTGATGTCCCAGGCTTCGGGCAATATATGCATAGTATAGCAGCCCAAGCTCATGAAACTCATTTTCAGGAAGGAACATCAGGATCTTTTTGCTGCCCGAGACCTTCGGGGGACGTAGGTTTTCAAATCCCGCAATGAGCTTTCGGCGGAAAATATTTGTAATGAAATGTTCTGTTCCCACGTTAACCGAACCGGTATGCCACAACACTCCGATTTTGTTCAGAAAAGGGAATACGACAGTTGAAAAAGTATCCTCAAAACCCCTCTTTATAACCGATTGGAGAAGAATTTCATTTACAGCCTCTTCATCCATTCTTGTCATGGCAATAATAAGGGAATCGGCAATTAAATCCGGACCGGTCCTGCCGTTAAAAATTTCAGCAGTTTTTTCTTCAAGAAGATCGGCAGGTAATAAAGCTATTTCAGAGATTTTAAGACCTTTCCTGTTAAGGATCGAAATATTCAATAGTCTCCTTAAATCATCATCAGTATACCATCTCCTGTTGGTTTCAGTCCGGTGGGCAGTAGTTACCCGGTATCTTTTCTCCCAAATCCTTATTGTATCTGCTTTAATACCGGTCAGTTTCTCCAGTTCATTTAAAGTATATCTGCCCATACAGGTTTAATAATTGCTAAATTTAAGGCTTTCAGAGGTAATTTGTTGTATTATGGATATAAAAAAACTGCAGCTACCGGGGCTGCAGTTTTTATTGAGAAAGCATCAAAACTTATTTTGCTGGCAGAAGTACTTCATCAATTACATGAATAACTCCGTTTGTTGCCTGAACATCGGTTGCAAGTATATCAGAAGAATTATTTATTGCCGGCGAAGGGCTCAGAGAAACATTGAAGCTTCCGTTAAGTGTTGCCACTGAACCTGATGTGAGCTGAGTGGATCTGACATTGCCGCTCACAACGTGGTATTTAAGTATTGGAACAAGCTGTTCAGCTGTAAGATCATTTAAGCCTGATATTCCAAGCTTTGTGAACAGAGACTGAAAAGCGGCATTTGTAGGAGCAAATATTGTAAAAGGACCAGTCCCGCTCAGGGTACTGGACAGACCAGCTTTTACAACTGCCTGTACAAGTATACTGAATGTATCATTTGAAATAGCCTGGTCAACAACGGTTGGAGGAAGCAATACATTATCTATTGCGTGGATCACGCCATTCTTAACATCAACATCGGCTGCCACGACAGTTGTTTCCTTATTTAGCTTAACACCACTGTTCAGATTTACCCTCATACTGGCAAAACTGCCTTGAGCAGGGCTGAGAGTACTGTAATAACCCTCTGAAAGCATTGTGGATTTCTTTTCTTCACCCAGAACGTGATAAAGAAGTATTGGAGTCAAAGTTTCGGCAGAAATGTCTGCTATGCCAGTTACTCCCAGCTTGGTAAACAATTTACTGAAAGCATCATTGGTTGGGGCAAAAACGGTAAAATTTCCTTCACCGTTTAGCACATTTACCAGATTTGCTTTGGAGAGTGCCTGAACAAGTGTTGAGAAATTAGCATCAGATGATGCGTACTGGGCAATTGACATGTCCTTCACAGGGGTCATTTCATCGCTTTCTTTGTCACATGAGGCAAGGATGGATGATCCCATCATCACTGCCATTCCGAAAATAAGAGTTGACTTTTTCATATTATTTTAAATTTAATTTGTTACAGAATTTGAAACATAAACATGAAATGGAAAACAAATGTTCGGATAAAAAGTTAAAAAAACGGACAAAAATGTAAAATAATACAAAATAATAGCTTTATTACTATAAGCTATAATGCATATAAACAGCTATATAGCTATAATATGTTAATAAATGTTAATAAGATATAATTTTAATTGTTTTTCAGCAAAGTTCCTGGAATGCTTTTCTGAATTCGAGCGGCTTCGAAATATTGTGAAAGGTCTCTTTTGTTCCTCCAGTACCGATAATGGTTATTGATCCGTAGTTCAATATTCTTCCCATTACTGTCTGATCGACATTCACTGTTTCGATCTTCGACAGATTCATTTCAAAAGTGCTCCTGGCAATAAAGCCCATTTTTATGATTATCCTTCGGTTGGTAATAACAAATTCCGATAGCGCCCTTTGAATCAGGGGAGCAATTGTGAGTGTTAAAAGCGATTTAAGAGTTAAAAAAATCACCCAATGATACTTTGTTTCAAAAACAACTGATTCATCTTTAATAAGATGATCATTAACGTATTTGCCCATAGTTTAAAAGTTTTTGAAATAATTTCACATCAGAACTGAAAATGGTTCCATGCCTGACACCATCAGGGAAAGTGATTTTATCAGAAATATCTTCCCACGATTTCATGTCTTTTGAGATGACAGCCCCCATTTTCTTGTCCATATATTTATCAAAATAGACATGCCAGATACCATTTATCTTCATTGAGGATGGCCCTTCAGCCCAGTAATTTCCGGTGATCGGATCTGAAGGACCACTGAACGGACCGTATATACTTTTACCTGTCGCGAATCTTATATTCTTCTGTGGAGGGATCCTTGTTTCATCTTTTACAAACATGACATACTCATTGCCGGTCCTGTTAATTGTTGCATCTATCACGTTGAATCCTTTATCATAGAATAGCCGGGTTTCAGAAATGGTGATAAAATCTTTGGTAGTAACAGAGTAAATACGATGGTTATAATCCTTATCTCCAGCTTTTTCAGTTTCGGGAAACCGCCCTGGGATTGTGGTGGACCATATAATAAGGAACTGTTTTTTCTTCCCGTCATAAGAAATTTCAGGTGCCCAGCAATTACGGGCTTCTGGTTCCTTTTCCATCACTGTGATATATTTCTGTTCTGTCCAGTTTACTAGATCTCTTGATGATGAGTACCCTATGCCTCTTTCGGTCCAGCCTGCCGTCCAGACCATGTGAAAAGTACCGTCAGGTGTACGGATTATGCAAGGATCACGCATGAGTTTTGAAATGCCAACAACAGGTTTCAGGAAAGATTTGCCGTTATTCAGAGCAGTAAATGTCAAACCATCGTGACTATAAGCAAGATGAAGTCCGTCTTCTCCATTCCCTGTGAAATACGAAAACAGGTAGACTTTGCCGATTTGGGACGATGACATCAGGGAAGATGTCAGAAACAGGATGGTAATTAAGCACTTTATCATAAGGGTATTTTGTTAATAACTCTGTGCCCCTCTGTGTATTTCTCTGTGTCTCTCTGTGAAAGTTCTTCGATATCTGACTTCTTAACCCACCCCTCACCCCCCGCCTAAGCGGGGCAGGCTCTCCAGGGAGAGGAACTTAATAATTGTTTCCCAAACCCTTTCTTTTGTCTCCTCAGGTGTAGGGTTTAATTCATAAGAAGTAAAGTTCCCTTTTTCCACATTTATCCTCTCAAATACCATCACATAAAGGCTGAATATAATTTCAAGGCTCAGCCGATACCTTGGCTCCATAGCCGGGCCAATCTTTTCTATAATTTTCCTGGTTCTCTTTCTGTACCTGTCTGCAAGAGTATAATATTCCCTGATCAGGTTACGGAATCGGTCAGGAACAGGTGCTCCGTGAGCAATGTTTTTCAGATCCTGCCTTGTAAGTTCATTTTTTCTGATAAGGTTATCGGCAAAATAGTTGAGATTATTAAACTGATCCTTTTGAAAGTCACGTATAATATGGACAAGATAACTGAAAATGGCACAAGGTGTTGCAGCTTCCCTGACATCGAAGGAGGGATCGATATATTGACCATTATGAGATGTAAGCCCGCTCAGATGGACAAAGACCGACGCCGGAGCAACCGAAGCTCCCTGTGCATAATCGATAAATGACTCAAGAGATTCAAATCCGTCATTATTTATATCGTAGATCATGGATTTTGCAAATGCTTCCAGAGGCCAAAGCGGAATATTGAATCTGTTAATGGTTTTGATAAGCGTTGTCTTTTCAGGATTGCAGTCTTCCGATATTATAATCGTCTTCAGCCATTCATCGACGCCAGCTATGAACTCTTTTCTTTTTTCAGGGGCGATGATCCTGTTTGTTGCTTTATAATTGTCAATCATATCATCGATTGTCCGCATAAACCTGTAACAGGTTTTTGCCGCACAATACCTTTCTTCATCCCAGAAATTGGCAGCAATAAGTATATTGGGATGGTCAATAATCTTATTGAAATCAATAGAGTTGAATATCTCAATGAATTGTTCCCTGTGCAAATTTGTCATTACTCTTCAGCGATGGTTTCTTTAAAAATTCGTTCCGATACAAGTTTTGCCGATAGCAGTACATTTGGAATTCCATTACCCGGATGAGTGCTTCCTCCTGTAAAATAAAGGTTTTTGTATTTATCATGACGGTTATGGGGACGAAAGTATCCCATCTGGAAAATATTATGCCCAAGGCTTCCGAAAACGGAACCCCTTGAAATGTTGCAGGCATTTTCCCAGTCTTCAGGTGAATGGCATATTTCAAACTTGATATGGTGCTCAATATCCTCCAGTCCCTGCCGTTTCAGGCGGTCAATTACTGCCCCCCTGGTTCTTTCAATAATTTTGTCCCAATCCTGTTTGTAGTTCTTATCTATATGCCCTGTTGCAACGGCAACTGAGATGGTATCATTATTCGCAGGAGCAGCCTCACGATCACTCCGTACCGGAGCATGTACATAAAAGCATGGATTCTCACTGACTGATTTGTTCCTGAAGATCCTGTCGAGACCTTCACGGAAGCCGTCAGTAAGAAAAACATTATGATGATCAAGCTGAGGATAGACTTTATCGAGTCCCCAGTGAAAACAGATGGCAGAACACGAATACTTTAGTTTGTCCAGATGGATTGATTTTTTTTTGTCAGGCAGCAGGTTCCTGTAAACATATGGAAGGTCAGCATTGGCTACAATTATATCTGATTTGATCCTGGTTCCATCCTCAAGGATTATTCCCTCTGCTTTTTTCCCTGTAATGATTACTTGTTTTACAGGTGCACTGTAATTGAATTGCACTCCTTCCTTTTCAGCAGCATTGAGCATTTTTTCTACAATCCTGAACATTCCTCCTCCGGAAGGGAAAAACGAACCTTCAGAAAGTTCGGCTGCCGGAACCATTGAAAACAGGGCCGGAGCATCAAAAGCGCTTTGTCCCACATAAATATTCTGAAAAGTATATGCCATCAGCAGGTGCGGATGCTTGAAAAATCTCCGTGCAAAGTTATAATGAGACGTAAAGGCTTTTATTCTGAAAAGCAGCGGAACGTTTTTCAGGTTAACCATCTGGAACAAATTATAAAAATTCCGTCCTATCAGTTTGTCAATGCTGAGTCTGAAGATCCTGTATCCTTTGGAAATATATTCTTCCGATTTTTTAAAGCTTCCCGGTTCAATGTTTTCCAACTGCTGCTTCATCCTTTCCCTGTCGCTTGAAAATACCAGATGACTGCAGTCATCGAAAAATATCGTGTAAAGATCTCTCAGCCGGATGATGTCGCTTCCTTCCTTAAGTTCTATTCCGAGTGAATCAAAAACTTCGTGATATATACCTGGCATCATCAGCATTGTTGCTCCAAGGTCGAACCGGTGGCCTTCATGGATCAACTGGCCGCAGCGCCCTCCGGGAGATGAGTTTTTTTCATAAATACTTACACTATACCCTTTTTTCGCAAGATAAACGGCAGTGGTAATACCTCCGATACCTGCTCCTATGATAACTGCCGTCCTGTTTTTACCCATATATTATTTCTCAGGTGCTACAAACAAATTTTCGATAAAGACGATCAAAATATTGATTTGTTTCCCCTCATTTTAAAAACAAAAATAAATTTTCTTTTGTTTTTAAACCGTAACTTCCTGCATTTTACACAATTATTTTCTTTTCAATATTAATTTTACACGAAATCTTTAATTTTGCCCGATGACTGATTCAGAAAAATCTACCGGTAAATTCAAAGTCCTGAGGTGCTTCTTAAAAGGTCTGCTTATATTATTAATTGTAATCATTATTGCTGTCTTTACACCACCAATCTGGTCGGCAATGAATTCCGATAAACCTCCTGTAGGTTATCATTTTATGGCCCCTGCTTATGTCGCATTATGGGTTGGACTGGAAAAGCTTGTAAATACTGTTCCGGAAGTACCGGACAATATTGTGGGATTTAAAGATATTGAGTACAAGAACATTAATGGAAAGTCACTACAGTTGGATATTTACAAACCTGAAAATCTTCAGGGTCCTGCTCCATTACTTGTATTTATCCATGGTGGCGGATGGAAAAGTGGTAAACGGTCAGATTATCTGATCTATCTTATCGACTTTGCCGGGAGGGGTTATGTCACGGCAACTGTATCTTACAGACTTTTAGAAGATGGGCCTTATCCTGCTTGTGCTGAAGATATAAAAGATGTTATCGGATGGTTTTTCAGAAACGGTGAAAAATATGGTTATGATCCCGACAGGATAGCACTCATCGGAGGTTCAGCCGGCGGCCATCTTGCCATGCTTGGCGGTTATGGATGGGGAAAAGAGAATGAGTTATCTGACAGCTTAAATCATAAAATAAAAGCGGTTGTTGATATCTACGGACCCGCTGACCTCACAACCGAATATGCAAGAAAGCATCCACTTGTGACTTCATTCATTGCCAGATCATACCAGGATTCTGCAGGATTGTATTCTGAAGCCTCTCCGGTAATTTATCTCGATAAAAATGATCCTCCGACACTGATTCTCCATGGGACTTCTGACAGGCTTGTTCCAATTGGCCAGTCGGATGATCTGAAAAAGAGGCTTGATTCTCTGGGAGTTCCATGTGAATACTACAGGCTGCCTTTATGGCCGCATACCATGGATATTGTTAAGCGGGTAAATGATTTCTGTCAGTTGAAAATGATGGAATTCTTCAGCAGGTATTTAACCCCTGTCCCCTGACCTTCCCCGTGAGTTAAAAATCCTAGCCCCATCCCCTTGAAGATAACTACCCATTTTACACATCTTACAGTGTTTCCCTAAACCTTTAATCCAGGTGTATTAAAATCATTTTTTGACTAAATTATTTGTTAAGGATGAGAACCAGAGTGAACCTTTATAGAAGCCAGCGGCATCCAAGTCCAATATCCATGGTTACATCCATGGCAAGAGGTCAGATAAATTTTTTCAACACAAGCGGTGTTGAAGAGACTCAGATAAATAAGTATTCATCTTTGTAATCTATATATCCAAACAGGGTATCCTGATTTTCAGATGAGATGAATGGCAAATGGTCTTTACTACCAAACACAAGCTGATACAAAAACTGAGTATAG
>CAZCQC010000455.1:0-12836 GCA_964500155.1 uncultured Rikenellaceae bacterium
AATTTGGATTGTGCCATAATTCTTAAGAATGACTTTAATCAGCTTGATAATAAGATTCAGAATGAAACTAAAGTAATACTTACAGAAAATGAATTAAGTATCGCAGCCTGGGTTTATAAACATTCGGCCAAAGCTGGAAAACACACCGATACATTGCCCTCAACCGATTATACATTTTATCCATTAACCGGAAATAATAACAGCACCGGTGTTATTGCCATCAGGCATTCCAAACCGTTTACCCAGGGTGAAGAACAATTCTGGGAGGCATTTCTATCTCAGATATCCGGCAAATATGAGCGTGAGTATTTACGCGATGCAGCCCGGAAAGCATATATATTGAATGAATCAGATAAGCTCTATAAAACCCTTTTTAACTCCATTTCTCACGAATTGCGCATTCCGGTGGCGACTATTATGGGGGCTACAGATACACTGCTCATGCAATCTTATCCCGAAGATACCCGGAAAAAACTATACGCAGAGATAAATACAGCTTCAATAAGGCTAAACCGGCTTATCGAAAACCTGTTAAACATGTCCCGTCTTGAATCAGGACAGATTACACCACGGTCAGACTGGTGCGATGTTCATGACCTTGCGAATAAAGTTGCGGATAACCTTGAACAGGAACTGCAGCATTTTAAGTTGTCAACAGTGATTCCGTCCGATATGCCATTAGTGCTTATCGATTTTGGACTTACCGAGCAGGTCCTGAACAATCTTGTTCTTAATGCAACTCAAAACGCTATGGCAGGAACAAATATAAGGCTCAAGTTTTTTTTCGATCAGGACGCGCTTACTATCCAGGTAATGGACAGGGGAAAAGGATTTCCGGCATCTGAATTACTTTCGGTCTTTGATAAGTTTTACCGGGGAAAAGATTCAAAAGCAGGAGGTACAGGATTAGGCTTATCGATCGTAAAAGGGTTTGTGGAAGCACAAGGAGGCACTGTTATAGCTGAAAACAGGAAAAATGGCGGAGCCATATTCACAATTAAAATCCCGGTTAAAAGTTCTGAAATGGACAAACTGCACAAACAGGAAAATTAATTATCCATAGCTGGTACTTCATTTTTCTCAGTGGTTAGATTTTTATAGTTAAAAAATTGAAATTATGAAGATTAAGACAAAGTTGTTTCTTGCTTTCTTGTTTCTCCTGGTTGAGTTTTTATTTGTCAGCATATTCAGTCTCTATTTTATCTTTAAAATCTCCCAGCAAAACAATCTGATAACTAAGGATAATAATCTTTCTATCGGTTATTGTGAAAATATGCTTCAATCCATTGACAAGATTAATGATTTCAATTCAGCTTCAGTATTTAACCCCCATTTTATACCTGAAAGAAATGAATTATCGCTTTTCTTATCCAATTTTGAAAAGAACCTGGTAAATGAGGAAAACAATATTACGGAAACAGGAGAAATGGATTTAGCCCTGTCTGTTCGTGAAAATTTTGTAAAATTCAAATCTTTAGTTTCTGATTCAACATGGAATTCAGTACTTGACAAACCAGGGTATTACTTTACAATTCTTCTCCCTGCTGTAAACGAAATCAAATTCGCGTTGTATGCTGTTTCCGATATAAATATGAACGCCATCATTAGAAAAAATAATACTGCTAATGACACTGCCAGAAATTCATATTATATTCTTTCAATTATTGCTTCAATCTTCTTCCTTGTCTTCTTTGCATTTATCTTCGGCTTCCCGAAATATATTGCAGATCCAATTGAAATTCTTGCAAAAAACGTTAATGAGATTGCGAACAAAAATTTCAAGGTAAGAATGGCATTCAACACAAATGACGAATTCGGACAGATTTCAAAAGCATTTAATGAGATAGCAGTCAATCTGGAAGAATATAGCAGATATGAAACAGAATTTTTACTTGAAAGGAAGGAGCTTGCCGAATCTATTATCAGAAAGATGGATGAACCTGTGCTCGTTCTGGATGTTAATCAAAACATTATTCTGGTAAGTATTCTTGCAGAGAAGCTTCTTAACATAAATTATATTAATATCATTAATAAAAGTGCAACTGAGGTCGCACAAAAAAGTAATTTATTAAATTTCATGTTAAGAAGTCTGAATGAGGATACCAGCTTCCAGACAAATACATTTACCTTGACTTCTAACGATATAAAGACGACTTATACAAGTGAAATGAAAGTAATCACAAAACCCGGTAAAAATTCGGATTTAATTGTCCCCATTGGTTATTTAATTTCTTTAAAGAAACTATCCAAATCTTTTAGTTGAGAAGTTCTTTCAGGATTACCATCTGAAAATCCTATTTTAAATTATTCGTCATTCTTTACTGTTTTAAAATGATCAAATATGGCCGGCCAGAATCCGGAAGTGAATTATTTGAGAATTTGAAATACCTTTACATAACTACAACTTAACACATGTCTTAAATTGTCCGTTTTTGATTTAATCAAATCCAGCAAAATGAAAATCCGGAAAGAAGAAGAATTAGAAAAATTTATCAGGGAGAATAAAGATCAGTTCGACACATCTAATCCTGAACCTGATCATAGTCAACTTTTTTTATCAAAATTATTTAAGAAATTTAAGGAAGTAATCAGTATTGTGCCTTATCTGGTAAAAGTTGGTATTGCCACAATACTCATATTTATTTTATCTTTTACCATATGGAAATTATTTCTCTCTCCTCCGTTGACACGGGTTTCTTTAAAATACTGGAAAGCAGAACATAATTATAAATACCGGATTCATCGAAATACACGGCTTACTTATAAGTATATTAACAATCTGGAAGAGAAGGCTGAATTTGATTCTGAACTTCAAAAATTTGATGATTCTTTTGAAATTTTAAAGAAACAATTAAAGGAGAATCCTTCCGAAGAAAACATAGCAAATATGTTAAGATTTTATAAAGACAAATTATTGACTTTGGAAGAAAATATCCAAGATTTTAGAAATAAGGACACACAAAATAATTAATAGGAGAGAAGGCTGCTGATTATCTACAGTTTTTTGGTCCTCAGGGTGATGTACAGGAGGTCTATAATTATGTCAGGAGTATCAGAAATTAATAAACTTCAGCAATTGCCTTCTTCAGCTCAGTCAACATTCCGGTAACCAGTGCAAAAGGATCATATTGTTTACCTCGTACCAGCAATGTTTCAACCGGGAAGTAACCTGCATAACCTCCATTTTTGACGATTTGGACCAGTCGTTTGTAATCAATAGGAATATTGCTGCCCAGTCCAAAAGCGCTCTCTTTAACTTGCCAGTTTATTGCATAAGGCACCACTGCTGCAATATCTTTGTAAGGGTCTTCGGTTTTAAAGTTACCAGTATCGACAATCAGACCAACCCATTCTGAATCAACTTTTTTCAGCACATAGATACATTGCTCGGCGGTTTGAAGCATGTCGCCATGGTTCTGAATACCAATCTTTACGCCATACTGGGCACCAAATGTCGCTAATTCTTTATAGCATTCAATCATCCAGCCTGAAGCAACTTCCCATTCAACACCTTCGGGAATAGCTCCTGCAAAAACACGGATAACCGGAGCTCCCATTTTTGAAGCAGCAACGATCCAGTTTTTAGCTCGTTGCACTCCCTCTGCACGAATTGCCGTATCCGGAGAAGCAAAGTCGTTTCGTATTCCGGTACCACTGATTACTACACCCACCTTAGCAGCATGATTCTTGAATTTTTCAATGTATTCATCAGAAGGCACTTCAGGATAAGTCGGGAAAAAATATGCTGTAGGATCCAGGGCTGCAATGTTGTTTGCAGCGCACCAGTCAAGCAAATTAAATAGGGTGTAAACCTGTTCTTTATTGCGGGTATCCCTTGCCTCAAGCAAATCACTGAACGAATAAGCATTCACAGAAGGAATTAATTCCCCTGAAGCCTTTTTTTTGGATCCCTGCTGATTGCAGGAAATATTCATACTGACATTAATAATTATTACCAGGTGCAGCAATAAAAATCTAATGTGTAGGATTGTTTTCATCTTTGTTTTTTGTTTTACCACTGTTTATCATATAATTGCATTGGTTCAAAAAATGATTATCTAAATATTTCATATTATCCATCACTGGTTTATCTTGCAGGCCTGGTCCTTTCGGGGGTGAAAATGCTTAAATCCCACTCGTTGTACCAGTGAAGCTCCATTTTCCCGTCCTCTGTAATAGTAATCGGCAAAAAAACATATTGCGAATCCGGACGACCGCCTCCATTCCACCTGTCACCCATATAGAGATATGCATCCTTATAGCCAGGGATTTTAAAAATATAACATGGCTGGGAATTAAAAGAGTTATTACCGGCATCACCTGTAAAAGGGTGTCCCTGATCAGTGTAGGGTCCCATTATATCAGGTGCAGTATAGTAAGTTGCGGGATTTGGAGTCCACCCTGAACACCCGCTTGTCAAAAGATAGAAAATCCCACCTTTTTTCAGAATGCCGGGACCCTCACAATGTGCTTTAATATCCACGTCATTGGAAGTAATGCTTAGATAATCGGACGATAATTCCACCATCCGGATGGTGAGATTAGTATGATCGGCGGCATAGCCGATATAGGCCTTTTTTGTTCCGGGATCGAAATACATTCCAATATCACGCGATTCGTGCCCGTTAGGGCGATAATGGTCCTTAATAATGAAGGGACCGGTAGGACTGTCGCTTACCGCTATGCCGAGTTCTGCAATTGTATAATTGTTACCGTCATAATGGAACCACATAACATACCGTTTGTTTATTTCATCATAGATCACTTTAGGTCTCTCAAAAGTCTGAATATCTCCTTTTTCCAGAACCACACCTTCTTTTCTCCAGTTATACAGATCTTTTGAAGAATAACACGATGCCCCTCTTGGCTGTCCGCGGTGTTCCCCATACCAATAATAGGTTTTCAGCGATTCAACATAAATTATATTACCGCCATGGCAGTCAATATGCACTCCATCTTCTGCAAGCCATTCTCCTCCAGGCTTAAATGAGGTGAAACCGGCAGACTGTTGAGAAATTGCAACAGAAGAAAACAGAAATAACAATAAGCTGATTAAAACCAGCTTTAAGGATACCTGAATAACCAGATGTTCAGTTTTTGTTTTCATATTTTTGTATTAAAATAAACTCCATTCTGAATTTTAAGGACCGGTTTTTAAATCTCTGGCTCCAGTCTGCCGGAATAGGTTGTTGAGGAAGAAAGATTGGCTCAAGTACATGTTGCAGACCATTTCAGATAATTACAATCCTTAATCTAAAAAATATCAAACATTATAAGTCTGTACCGGTTATTCAAATTTAATTATTTATTTCAGTTTGCTGCTGATTTGACATAAGCTCATCGAACATTGATTTTTATTATTTTAACGGATTATTCTTTTATTACAAATTAATAATCCTGGTTTATAAAATGATCCACAGAAAACATTTCCAAAGCATTCCGTTTTGCCTTGCATTTTTTAGCTTATTGGTCACTTCTCATTTTACCTTAAAAGGAGAAAACATTAAAGCTGAAAAGATCGGAGAAACAAAAGCAGAAAAGTATGATACAGTTCAGAAGGTTTTATATGCCATGCTATCAATGCAAAGAAGGGCCTGGGAGCAGGGTGTTGCATCACAGGCTCTTTTGGAGCTGGGAGAAAAGGAGCTGGCAATACTTTTTGCAAAAGATGCAGTTGTTAACCAGAGAAAAGACGGAAGGCTGGGACTAAATGAAGGTGACCGGCCAGTAGCAGATCCGGCATCAAATGGGGAAGCTGTTCTTTTGGCAGCAAATTTCACCGGTGATAATTCCTTGAAAGCAGCAGCAGACAGAATGCTTGAATTTCTTCTTTATAAAGCACCAAGAACACCTGACGGAATTATATATCATAATTATATTGAGAATATGATATGGGTCGATGCCTTTTATATGGTCCCGCCTTTCCTTTCAATATCCGGTCATCCACAGGAAGCATTTAAGCAGATTGAAGGTTACAGAAAGATCCTGCTTAATCCGGAAAAGAAACTTTATTATCATATATGGGATCAGGATCGTCAGAATTATGAAAGGAAACTTTTCTGGGGTGTTGGAAACGGATGGGCAGCTGCCGGAATGACAAGAGTCTTAAGATCACTTCCCGGCTCAATGACAGATGAAAAGAAAATTATTGCAGGGTATATTAAGGAAGTTCTTGAAGGTTGCCTTAAATACCAGAGGAAAGACGGTCTCTTCCATGACATTCTGGATGATCCTTCGACTTTCGTCGAGACAAATACTGCACAAATGCTTGCATATACTATCTTCCGGGGAGTTAAGGGCGGCTGGCTTGACAAATCATATTTAAATTATGGTTTGAAAATGCGGAAAGCAGCATACAGTAAAGTAGATTCTTTTGGTCTTGTACAGGGTGTTTGTGGAGCGCCTAACTTCAATAAGCCAGGAACAGCAACAGAAGGACAGGCATTTTTCCTTCTTATGGAAGCTGCTTATCGCGACATGCAAAATCGATAGTCAGATGTAAAAGCCAGTGGTCTTTTACCGAAAAGCCATGGTTGAATTTATGATTGCAATTATAAGGAACAGTCAGCCAGACAAGATACAATCATCTAGTTGCAGCTTTTTATTATCAGGTCAGCTAACTCATTGAAATTGTCAAACATATCGCCGCTGGTGTATGGCCAGGCAGTGTAAATGACTACCAGTTCTTTTGATGGAACGACAAAAATAAACTGACCCCCATGCCCGACAGCTGCATAGCCGCCATAGGCAGGGAAAACCCAGAAATAATAACCATATGAAGTGCCGGGACTATACATTGTAACAATTGGTTTGGTGGCTTCTGCAATCCAGCTGCTGTCAACGATTTGCTGGTTTCCCCATTTCCCGTTCTGAAGGAGTAACTGTCCGAATTTTGCAATATCACGAGGTTTCAAATATATGCTGACCGCTCCAAAAGTGATCCCGTCCTTTGCCGCTTCCCACTTCCATTCGGTTATTCCCAAAGGTTTAAACAGAAAATCATCAGCGAAAGCCGATAGTGATTTACCATATCCTTCCTGAATAGCTGCAGATATTAAATGTGGGGCACCATCATTATACTGAAAAACAATTCCCGGTTCATAATTTTTTGGAAGGGAAAGGACAAAATCAACCGAGCTATTATCTGTTTCATACAGTGGACGGGTATGATCTCCATCGATAAAATTTATACCAGTCTTCATTGTCAAAGCATTTGCAATTGTGATGTTTTTCTTATCCTGATGATTTATAAATAAATCCGGATAAATACTGTTAAAAGTCTGGTTAAGGGAGTCAAGATAATGCTTCTTAAAGGCAATGCCGGTCAGGATTGAAGTAAACGATTTGGAGCAGGATTGAATATTTTCAATCCTGTAAGCATCATTAAAATCATGGGGATATGATTCAGCTACTATCTTCCCGTTCCTTAAAACCAGGAGGCTTCTGGCCATTACATATCTTTCATTGTTGTAAATCAACTGATATGCATTATCCAGAAAATCTTCATTCATATTCTCCTCAACAGGTGTTGATACTTGCCAGCCATCAGCTATTATCAGAGGCTGAAATCCGATATATGGCAGCTTTAAAGGTTCGTCTTTCAGACAGGACTTCATAATAAGGGATAATATTCCCAATAATATGATAATCGAATTTTTTGCTTTCATAGCATAATTTTTATTCCGAACATATTAGTTAATTGAAAAATGGGTTGTCCATCATTACCCGAAATTCGAATAATATTCATGTTTAAGGTAATCGCTTCCCTTTTATTGACAAAAACCGGGAAACGGTATTCGGTTTTGAAATTTACCTGAACTAACTTATTCATAAGACCTGGTTCAATGTTACTGTTGAGGGCTTTAAAAATTCCAATGAAGGATGAGTCATCCATTTTAAATGGACGGATCTCTCCAGGGCGGCTGAATAAACTGAAAAGGGAAAAATTTAATGATGTAAACCATTCACTTTCATGTCTGAGCGAAAAGGAGAAAATATTAGAGGAACCAAGAGACAGATAATCGGCCCAGTAACCGTGGCTGTCATCCCAGTCAGGGTACATCATGAATGAGTAAGAAAGTGATGCTGTCGGACCTGAATAATACCGGAAATTGTTATTCTGAAAAATCAGAAAGTTATAAGAGTAACTAAGGCCAAGATTAATATTGCCGCTTTTTGACATCTCTTCGAGGCTGGTTTTTATGCGGCTGTAGGTAAATAAGAACTGAAACTGGCGTAACCCTCTGTTTATCTTTTCAGTTTCAAAGGATAATTCAGTAATGAATCCCTTGTGGACCATTGGAAGAAGATTCATCTCCCTGATCTGGTTAAGGCCGACCTGCATATTGACTGAATAAGTTTTATGAAAATTGGAGGATGAGTCCGGATTCTGACCTTCAGTCAGCCTTCCAGTCAGAATAAGGACAACAATCAACAAAATTTGGGTTTTCATTTTTTTATGTTTTTTTGGGAGACAAAAACATACTTTTTATGATTTAACCTTCTTTTCCTTGCCAAACTTCAGACCGATGTTGAAGTTTACTCCGCTCAAATCTTTATTTGTCACATGGGTAATTGATACATTCTCATCATTTTCGTTTAGCCCCGAAACATACCTGTAACTTATTCCTGCAACAAGTGTCAATCTCTTGCTAAGGTTTAATTCAAGGTTCACCCCGGGTTCCATTACAAAGAAATGAGCCCCGGAGATATTCCAGAAATTATCAAGAAGTCCCGATTTCGGATTCTCATAATCTTTAGTGGATCCATATGCCAGCAGTAACTGTCCGCTTAAATGCAGAAGGTTTTCAGGCTTGTAAATGAACTGCCCTATACCTCCGAAATAGCCGTAGTTAACCCTTGGGTGCCCAAGGTTAACCCCTCCGGAAATGCCAAGAAGGAAAGAACGGTTTATCAAAACACCTCCGTAAAATCCAATAAGAGTTCCGATATCTCCCTGTATAGAATTGATTTTAACTTCAGGGGTCCACATTTCACTGACTTTGATATTTGACTTGAATAAAGTCTGGGTGGTGTCCTGTTCCTGAGCAGATATGCCAGCTGAACTGAGCATCAAAGTGGCAACTAAAACGGTAATCATTCCGTTTAAATTCATTTTCTGATTTTTGATTCTTGTTTTCATTTTTTTAAAATTTAAATTCATAATTTATAATCTTGATATTTAATATTATATATGTCCAATCTGAAGTGAGTTTTTTACTTTTTAATAATCCGTCGTTTTTACAGTGTATATCATCCAACCGAAAGAAATAATAAACAGCAGTCTTTGCCAGATGCCTGCTGTTTGTGCGGCTTCAGATGAAAGAAGGGATAATGACACGGCTGATATTCCTGCCATAAAAGCCAATGATCTGTCGGTCTGCTTCTTATGCATCAGGGCTGTCGAAAAAGCCAGAATAACAAAAAATATCCAGGTGATACAGGAAAAATATTTATGCCATCCGTCTTCACTAATATTATAGGAGATCGCAGGGTTAACAGGAGCATGATTAAAAAAGGCTGAAAGCACAATGGAGAGCCCAAAAAGCAGCAGAATGACACGTTGAAAAACAAAGCCTTTAAAGAAACCCCAGCCTGAAATAACTGAGCTGAAGCCAAGGACAACAAGTATTGAATTAATTATCCATGAACCTGCTGTACTTTGTGCTCCAAGATCGCTTAAGGTATTTCTGATTACTGAAAGATCAGTTACAATAAAGAGCGGAAAAATAAACATAGCCGGAAGCATCAGGATAAAGGCTGCTGCAAGCAAAATTATTCTCGACTTCTTTTTCATTTTAGTTGGTTTGTTGATCATTGCAAATTTTACATCATAAGAGCATTCATTTCATGCTGATATGGACATTTCACTTTTTTCAATTACCGGCTCTGTTACAAGGCTGATTTCAGAATCTTTCTTTGTTTTTTCGAGTTTCCTCATACCGAATATGATCCGGAGCAGATTAAAGGGTCTTATTAAGAACCAGTATATTGATACTATAAGAGTAAAAGAGGAAAACATAACGATGATGACCTTCCAGATAACCTCAATATCAAGATGAATAATAAAAAATCCCATTATCACTATTACAGGCTGATGCAGCAAATAGAAAGGGTAAATAGCTTCATTGGCCAGTTTCCTCAATGGTGAGTTCCTGTTAAAATATTGTTTTGCAAATCCTATTGCTGTCATTGCACATGACCAGGCAAGGAAGATTGAGGAAACATCCCGGATAATTTCCCCTGATTCAACAGATTTGGCCATGCCGGGAACCTTAAACATTACAATAGTTGCTGCAATGACCTCTGCCAGGTACCATAACCTGTATCTGCGCATAGCTTCTGTAATATTCCTGACTGGCAATAAAATAAAACCTGCCAGAAAGAAAATAATATAGTATGTAAATGAGGCCCAGTCGTTTACCAGATCATTGGTTTCGGTTTCAAAAAACTGACGGAGAATTATCTGTGAAAGCAATAATGGAATAATAAAAATATTCAGTGCTAAAGGTTTTATCACGATATTTTCTATCCTGGCTGTGAACCTTTGAAATCTTTTGCCTCTGAGGAAATTAAGGAATGGTGAAATGAACAGGGATATCACAAAAAGGTATGCAATGAACCAAAGATGGTGCCAGCTGAAATTACCCCCTGGATAGACGCCATCGAACATATGTGAATAGAATTCGGGTAAAGAGCTGTACAGATCTATCTTTTCAATATATACCTGAACAGGAACCAAGGTAAATATCCCGACTGCCAGGGGAATTACCAGCCGCTTAAACCGCTCAGAAAGATATTGGCCCGGGGTTCTTTTTCCAAGTGCAAAATATGTCCCTGCACCTGAAAGCATAAATAATAGCGGCATACGCCAGTAATGCAGAAAAGTCATCCCCTGACGAAGCAGACCGCCATATTGCTGATCGTTCTTTATATGCCATGGCCAGGTGTTGAAGATCATTCCTATATGAAAAAGGAATACACTGATTATGAGAATGATTCTTAGCCAGTCGATATAATACTGACGCTCTGTTTTCTGAGCTGCGATTGTTGTCATTATTGCCAGTTTTGGTTTTCATGACAAACATAAAATAGATAGATCAGGCAGAACGAATCAGCCTATAGGAACGATGTATGAGCCTATCGGATTAAACGGATTAAGAGAATAAGTATTTGGCTATATATCAGATAACATGGATGTTACTGATTGTTTAATGATTTTCTGTATTCTGAAGGTGTTTTCAGGGTGTATTTCTTAAAAGACACATTAAAGGAAGATTTGGAATTATATCCGACCAGTTCAGCCAGTTCATCAACTGTGATTTTTGCATTTTTATCCTCACGGATCAGTTTTTTAGCATGTTCTACCCGGTAAAATGCGAGTAATTCAAAGAAATTCTTATTCAGTTTTTCATTTATTACCTGTGACACATGGTGAGAGGATTCGTTTAACTGCTTTGCAAGGCCTGATAACGAAGCCAGATTATTTATGAAATACTTCCTTTCTTCCATCTCCTTATTGATTTTGGCAAGGATCATCTCTTTGTCTCTATCGGAAAGAGATGATTTCTGATATTTCAATGACGGAAAAGTTAAGAATGAACCTGGATTGTCAAAAAATTCAGATCTGTTAAGGATCTGGTAACTTGTTGAATAAATCATAAAGGATACATAAGAGGCAACCAGATATCCACCTATATCGCTCCTCATGCCAAAGTACAATTTGGTAATAAGAAGCATTGCAACTATAACAAGAAAGTGGACCATAGTGTTCCGCAGGATTATGAGCACTTCATGATCTGTCTTAAAAAGAGACTGGTTAAGGGATCTGAATTTTTTAAGCAGGATTAATATCGAAGCACTGAAATAGGTTACAAGCTGAATTAAAGTAAGCTGATTAACGTATCTCCTGATTCCTAACGGATCATCCAGAATCGTTGTTTGAACCTCAAGGTACCCCCAGTCAGGGTGTTTTGTTTCGATATAGGAGTTGTACTTCATTTCATCAGGCTGGATAAAAGCAAAAACCATATATAGCAGCCAGAAAAAAAATGGAATAAAATGGATTATGACTCTTTTCTTTTCTTCCGTATCGAGACTGCTTCTTATATAAAGATAAAAAAGAGGCCCCAGAGCAAAATTCAACGATTCGCTGAAATTTGTCAAAGACAAAACTTTAACAATATAGCCGGTGTTGTTCAGCCATTCTTCAAATATTACGAGGGATAAGGAAAGAAGAAACAATCCCTGATAAAGATTGGCTTTCCTGTTATTCTGAACATTTTTTATAAAAAACCATGATAAGAGAAATCCCTGGAAAACACCAAGAAAAATGAAGACATCAAATAGACCAACGTGAATATCAGTTCTCATGTTTAATAAACCAGATGATCTGTTCAGTTTCTATATCCTATGATCAAAATTATGCATTAGCTATCAATAAGTCAATTTAATTATAATTGTAAATTAATAATTATGGAAGAAGTAACAATCTGAATAGTAGTGATAAATGCTGAAATGCTATACCAATATTGACTTTGTACTTGTACCTGATCACTAATTTTACTTAAGTTCGCGGATAATCGACTTTAAAAATTGGCAGAAGGACTTTTTGATTACAGCCTCTGGGGATTGTTTTTAGCAAGTTTTCTGGCAGCTACGGTAGTACCGTTCAGCTCCGAAGCGTTGCTTACTTTACTTATTGTAAACGGGACAGATGCGGTTACTGCAGTTTTGGTGGCCACAGCAGGAAACTGGCTTGGAGGGATGAGCAGCTACACGATTGGTTATCTGGGCAAATGGGAGTGGATTGAAAAGTACCTGCGGATAAAACGTGA